>NZ_JBGSQY010000017.1:0-36206 GCF_041737835.1 Bythopirellula sp.
GGTTTGGTGCCACTACAACGAGCAAGAAGGTCGCTGGCAACTGCTCGCCGGTTATGAGGACCACTGGCGATTCGTACTGCTCACGCCCTTGGCCCGCTGCGGTTCGGCCGAAGCGCAGCTGGTGCTGTACCAAGACGGCAAGTGGTGCCCAGTTCCGCTGACCTTCACCGTGTACGATTCGATCGGCATCGTCTGCCCCGACCTGTGCGACAAACCCGATTCCTCGGGCGATTGCTCGTGTGATAAGGCGACTTCGGTCCCTGCGGGGACGTTTGGTGTCGCCAAGCATTATGCCGACAGCTGCAAGTGGGAAGTGCTCGCGCTGGGCGAAGGCTGCTGCAGTTCGAGTTCGTCGAGCAGCAGCAGCTCGTCGAGTAGCAGTTCGTCGAGTTCCAGCTCGTCGTCCTCTTCCAGCAGTTCGTCATCCTCTTCGAGTTCGAGCAGTTCCAGCAGCAGTTCGTCGTCGTCGGGCGAGCCGAGCAGTAGCAGCTCTTCATCGTCCTCGTCTTCCAGTGGCGACTCGAGTTCCAGTTCCGGTTGCCCTGGCGGCGTGGGCGGCATGACGGGAACCGTGGAACTGCTGTCCCGCTGTCCGACTCGCGACGGCGACCGCATTGTGTTTCCGGCGCTGCGGCTGGAGTTTGAATGCGGGGCGCTCAAATCGATGGAGCATGCGCCCGAGTGCGATGTGTACGTCTGCTGCGACGGGAGTTCCAGCAGCGGCGGCTCCAGTTCCAGCTCGCACACCGATCCACCCGATCCGCCGGGTGGCTCGGTCACCGTCGGTGAAACGAAGGTCGATTGTGAAGGGAACTCGCGCTACGTTTACTATCGCACGGTCACGATCAACCTGCGCACCGGCCAGACCACGCGCGGCGCGTGGCAGCGGAATGCGTTCATCGGCTGTTGCTGCGATGAGCCGGAAGAATGTCCGCCGTGCCCCTCGTCGAGCAGTTCCTCGTCCAGCCTGAGCAGCAGCTCGTCAAGCGGCGAACCATCGTCGAGCGAACTTTCATCGTCGTCCAGCAGCAGCGCGCCGAGCAGCAGTTCGAGCAGCTTGTCATCAAGCAGTAGCGCACCCAGCAGTTCCAGTAGTTCGTCTTCCTCTTCGAGTTCGAGCAGTTCGTCGTCAAGCAGCTCATCGTCCAGCAGTAGCAGCTCCTCGAGTTCGTCCAGTTCGAGTTCAAGCTCCAGTTCATCGTCGAGCAGTTCTTCCTCGTTGCCGGCGAGTAGTTCCAGCAGCAGCTCATCGTCATCCAGTTCCTCGTCATCGAGCAGCAGCAGTTCATCGAGTAGCAGCGCGCCGAGCAGCTCGTCATCCAGTTCCGGCGAGGATAACAGTTCGTCATCCAGCAGCGGCCCGCCCGCAAGCAGCTCGTCCAGTTCCTCTTCGGAACTATCGTCGAGTGCGACGGATTCCAGTAGTTCGAGTGCGACGTTGTCGAGCTCAGGCGTGGAACCATCGTCATCAAGTGCCTTGCTCCCCTCATCAAGTAGCAGCGCTTCGTCCACTTCAAGCGGCTCTTCCGGCACGCCCTCATCGTCTGCCCATTCTTCGGGTTCGAGTAGTTCGCTCAGTCCGAGCAGTTCGCACTTGCACTCGTCCAGTTCATCGTCCGCTCCATCATCGAGCGCCATCGGTTCCAGCAGTTCTAGTGCGCCGGTGTCGAGTTCCAGCATGCAGCCGTCATCGTCCGCGACTTCCTCCGGTTCCAGCGGATCAAGCGTACCGAGCAGTTCGCTGCCGCACTCATCGAGTTCCTCGGCGCATAGTTCTTCAGCACCGCACCCCTCGGGTTCCAGCGGATCGAGCGGCTCGGGAACGCCGAGTGGTTCGGGTAGTTCGTCGAATTGTTCGCCGCCGGCAGCCCCTAGTGCTCTGGGTGCCTTTGGGTTGTGCAGCGGAGCCACACCCTATGTCTATCTGTACTGGACCGACAATTCGTTCGACGAATTCCTATTCATTGTCTACCGCCGCTTGGCGAGCGAGCCCGACACCAGCTTCGTGCAAATCGGCTGGCCTGGTCCGAACACGACCTACTTCTACGACTACAGCGTCAGCAGCGGCGGATCGTATGTGTACCGCGTCGACGCCGTGAACATGTGCGGCATGTCGGCCAGCGAGCTGGTGACGATCACCGTTCCCACTTGTTCGTCATCCGGGGCTGCGCCCACGAGCAGTTCTTCACCACCGTCGAGTGGCTTAAGTGGGTCCAGTGGTTCGAGCGGCGGCAACAATTCCGGCACTGGTTTTCCTTCAGGGAGTTAACGAACTATGCGACTGTATTTCATCGGCTATCCGGGCGAAATGGGCGGAGCAAACACCGAGGCTTGGCACACGATCCGGCTGTGGCGACAGTTCGGTGTCGACGTGCATCTGATCCCAACCTGGGGCAGCGATCCGGTGTGGCAAGCGAAGCTCGACGCGCTCGGCTGCACCACGCATCACACCTCGGCCGACGAACTAGAGCGCGTCCCTGGTTTGGCTGGCTCGCCGGTGGTCGGCATGTGCAACTCGGAGTTCATTCGCAACGCCCAACGTTTCCGAGCACTCGGTTGCCCCATAGTTTGGGTCAACTGCATGACCTTCATGTTCAGCCACGAATCCGACTTCTTTCGCCAGCATGGACCCGCCGACGCGATGGTCTATCAGTCGGACTTTCAGCGGAGCCAACTCGAACCGCAACTTGCACAGTACGGCTACAAGCCGGAAACGGGGCATTTGATCCGGGGGGCGTTCGACCTGGCGGAGTGGGACTTCCTTCCGCGCGAACATGGTGCGGGGGAAGAGTTTTTCGTCGGCCGCGTCGCCCGCCCCGATCTCGACAAATGGTCGAGCAATACCTTCGCGATTTACGAGCGCATCCAAATCCGCCGCAAGCGAGCGATTCTGCTGGGCGTCGATGATCGCACCCAGAACAAATTGGGCAAGCCGCCGTGGTGGGCCGATTGCCTGCGGCCGATGGCGATTCCGGTGCGCGAGTTCTACGCCCGCCTGCATTGCCTGCTGCCGATCAACGGCGGCGCTCGCGAGAACTGGCCCCGCGCAGGCCTCGAAGCGATGGCGGCGGGGGTGCCGGTCGTCGCACAGAACGACTGGGGCTGGCGCGAAATGGTCGATCACGGTGAGACGGGTTTCCTCGGCTCGTCGGATGAAGAACTGGCCCACTGGGCGGCGGTGCTGGCTTACGACGAGCCGCTGCGGCAGCGGATTGCACGCCAGGCCCGCGAGCGTTTGGACAAGGAACTCGCGAACCCTGACGTGATCTGGTCGGCCTGGAAGCGGCTGTTTCAAGCGATCGGCCAGCATGTGAGCGATGTGCCGGGCATTCCCCACGCCCATACTTTTCACGGCACCACCACCGAAAGCGAGGTGGCCGCATGATTACCGGCGTCATTCTCAACTGGAAGCGACCGGCCAATGTGCAACGAATCGTCGCGGGTTGGCTCGCCGGCGGTCTCGTCAACGAGGCGATTGTCTGGAACAACAATCCCGATGCGTCGCTCGGACCAATCGCGGGTGCCAAAGTGATTAACGCGGGGCAAGACCTCGGGCTCTACACCCGCTTCGCTGCTGCGTGTCTCGCGCAGCACGATTGCGTGTTGATACAGGATGACGACGTGGAGTTGCCGCAAGCATCGCTGGCCGCGCTCGACGAAGCTTGGAAAGCCGATCCCGCAGTGATCCACGGCGTCTTTGGGCGAACGCCCAAGCCCGATGGTTCCTACGCACGCAACATGCAGGGCGACGTGGAAGTTCCCGTCGTGTTGACGCGGGTACTGCTTGCCCACCGGCGCTACGCCGCGAGATTCTTCGAGGTCGCGCCGCACTTCGCGGAGATTCAGCGTGGTGGAAGGCCCGATGGCAACGGCGAAGACATCCTCTTTAGTTACACCGCCCGTCAAGCCTCGGGACGACTCAATCGAGTTCACCGCGTGGCTGTTACCGAACTACCCGCGCCGCACTCCATCCACGGACGGAACTGGCAAGCCCATATCCACCATCGCACCCGCCTGCTTCGCGCCTGCGAAGCCTGGCTTCAGGAGAAATCAAATGAGGATTGCATGCATCGCGGCGACTTACAAACGTCCACAACTGTTAGCTCAAGCCATTGAATCTTTCCTTCGCCAAGACTACCCGGCGGAACTGCGCGAACTGATCGTGCTCGATGACGCCGACCAGTACACGCCCCAAGGCGGCAAGGGTTGGCAGATCGTCTCCGTACCGCAGCGGTTCCGCACTCTCGGCGAGAAACGCAACGCTTCGGCGGCGCTCGTGTCGTCCGACGTGGACGCCTACTGCGTGTGGGATGACGACGACATTTACCTGCCGTGGCATCTGAGTGCCGCCGCGCAAGCCCTGGCCGACGCGGACTATTCGATTCCCACCGCACTCTACGTCGACAAGCGGAATCGGCTCGAACGTAAGGAGAACCAGTACCTGTTTCATGGGGCCTGGGCGTTTCGGCGATCAGCCTTCGATCAGGTCTGTGGCTATCCGTTCATTCAGAGCGGTCAAGACCAAGGTCTGCTCAAGCGATTCAAGTCAGCCAAGCTGCGGCGCAGCGATCCGATCCAGTTCGACGACCGCCCGAGCTACGTCTACCGCTGGTACACGGCGCACTCCTCGCATCTCTCGGCGATGGGAGCCAGCGGCTACGAACGCCTGGGGGCATTCGCGGCCGAACGCGTCACGCAACTAGAACCACGTTGGGATCGCGACTGGGTCCAACTTCACGAACAAGCAAGCGTTAAGGAGGAACGTCGTGAACACGCAAGAACTGTATGAAGCTGTGATCGCCAAGTTCATTCGCGGCGCGCCGCTGGCGTTGTACGACATCGGCGTGGGGCCGAAATCGGAATGGCTTACACTCCGGAAGCTATATCCCAAGCTGAAAGTGTTTGGATGCGAGCCGCATCCGGCAACTTACCAATCGCTGCTGCGAGACTGTTTTCCCGGTGCCTTGGCGAAGGTCGCCATCGGCGAGACGGAAGGTACGGCCACGCTATTCGACATCGCCGGCGATGCCAAGCGTGCATCGCTGTTGCCGCTGGGCGACAGCGAGCGCCAGATCCCGACCGACGTGTGGACGCTCGACCGTTTTGACTGGGAGATGGGCCGGCAAGATCGCATCCTGTTGTGGATGGACATCGAAGGAAGCGAATTGCCAGCGCTGCGTGGCGGCATCGAATTGCTCGGATCGGGGCGCGTGCGGTGGATCAACCTCGAGGAGCGCCGCAACGGCGACTGTCCCTCAGCGGGTTGGACTGATCCAGCGGAACTGCATGCCTTTCTCATCAGTCACGGCTTCGTGCGTGCCGCCGACTACAACCGCCATCCCACGCACCAAGACGCGATCTACGTCCACCGGGAGGAATAACGATGAAACGATCCAACGAGTTTTTGTTCGCGGCGGCGCTTGATCTGGTCCGCGAACGTGGCGGCCAGACCATTGTCGAACTCGGCAGCATTCGCAGCGCTGGTGCGCAGAAGTCGGATGGGCACAGCACGCTCGCTTGGGGCGAATCGGGCCTGGCGACGTGGTCGGTCGATGTCGATTGCCGCGCCACGCGACTCACGGCCAAGCTTGTCGGTAACAAATTTCCGCGGGTGCGTTGCCTGACCTGCGACGGGATCTGGTTCCTCGATACGTTCCAGCAACCCATCGATCTGCTGTATCTCGATGGTCCCCATCCCGACAAGGAAAACGGTCGCCAATGGGCGGCCGATGCGTTCGTCGCGGCACTGCCGAGGTTCTCGCCGCATGCCGTGCTGTTGATCGACGACACCGATTTGCCTCGGCGCGGGAAAGGCGAGTTGGCAATTCCCCTGGCCGAATCCGCCGGTTTCACGCTCGTTCAACTTGGCCGGCAAGCCCTACTCGCCAGGAGCATCCCATGAAAGTAATTACGATGACGGCCTACCGCCGTCCGCAATACACGCGGGACGTACTCGACGCATTGGCGAAGTGCGACGGCATCGGCGATTGGATGTTGCTTCCCAATGTCGAACCTAGCAACGCCGAGGTGATCGCGGCCTTTCGCGATTTTGACGCCTGCGAATGCCGCTTGGTGGTCAACGAGCGCCGGCTCGGATTAAATCGAAACACGCTGGCGACGTTGATGCGGGCGTTTCACTTGAAGGCCGACCACGTCGTTCACCTCGAGGACGATACGGTGCCGAGCCCCGATGCGCTGCGGTATTTTGAATGGGGCATCGACTATCTCGTCGAACACGATCCCAAGCACACGATCTTGCTTGTCTCCGGCTACAACAAGCCGAAGTCTGAACCGACGCCGGAGCAAAGCCACCATTGCGACACCCGCCCGATCTGGACGCCGTGGGGCTGGGGCGTTGATCGCAAGCGGCTCGTGTGGCTAATGACCAACTGGTGTACCCGCAACCCGAAGTGCTTCACCTGCAACTTCCGCTCGCAGTACCAGCGAACCCGTAAGGAACTGTTCCCCCTGCTCAGCCGCATCCAGAACATCGGTTACGAACTCGGCGAAAACAGCCGCACGGCGGAGTGGTATCGCGCGAATCATCGAACGCCGTGGGTGGCGAACAAATTGGCTTGGGGAGAGTTTTCGAGCAAGCCAACATCCACCTAGAAATCCGCATTACGCCCACTCCTAGATTCCTTGGGATTTCTGGAAGTGTTTCATACCGCGTGACCAAACGTGTCACGGCGATCGGCACAATGCTGAGAATTGGCGGGCTGTCCCCGCGTAGGTAAATTGCCCCCCCCAGCTGCTGTCAAGCAGCTGTAGAGTTTGATAGACTTATTGTGGGCTGGCGTCAATTCCCTACGAATTGGACGGCGTTAAATGACCAAGTTGAGCGAATACGTCAAAGTGGCGGAGGCAGCCGAGATTCTCGGCGTATCCCAAGGCACAGTTCGAGCTTGGGCCGAAGCAGGAAAGATTCCCATGCACCGGAACCCAGCGAATGGCTACCGACTTTTTCGCAGGGCCGATTTGGAAGACTTCTTGAGGAGGATCAGTAAGCCCACCAAGGCCCCCAAATCGAACATTCGCTGAGAAAGTGAAACCGATTCATGCCGCGCATTTTCGACAACATTGAGAAGTCGTTGCTTCCCGCCCTTCGCGAGACTCTCGCGTTGTCAGAGCGTGCTGATTTTTGCGTTGGCTACTTTAACTTACGTGGTTGGAAGCAAGTCGATTCGTTGGTTGAACAATGGCCCGGTGGCGAAGGTCATTGTTGTCGGCTGCTTGTGGGCATGCAGCAAATGCCGCAAGACCAATTGCGATCCACGTTCGGACTCTTACGAGGCGAAGAAGAGATCGATCAAGCCACTGCCATCGTGCTAAAGCGAAAGCTGGCTCAAGATTTTCGTGATCAGTTAATGCTGGGCATCCCCACGAATGAAGATGAAGCGGGGTTGCGTCGTCTCGCCGCCCAGATCGAATCGAAGAAGCTCGTCGTCAAACTATTCTTGCGGCATACGCTACACGCCAAGCTTTACCTTCACTTTCGCCAAGACCCTGTGAACCCGACTACTGGGTATCTGGGCAGCAGCAACCTTACCTTTGCGGGCCTATCCAAACAGGGCGAACTAAACATCGACGTCCTAGACCACGACGCCTGCGATAAGCTCGCCCAGTGGTTTGACGAGCGATGGAATGATCGGTTCTGTATCGACATCTCGAAAGAATTGGTCGAGATCATTAACAGCAGTTGGGCACGCGAGGAGATGCTGCCGCCGTACCACATCTATATCAAGATGGCCTATCACTTGGCGCAAGAGGCGAGGGCGGGCCTGACCGAGTTCCGTATTCCCACAGACTTTGGAGACAAACTCTTCGAGTTTCAGAAGGCAGCGGTTAAGATCGCCGCCCACCATCTCAACAAGCGCGGCGGCGTCGTCATTGGTGACGTGGTAGGGCTCGGCAAGACGCTCATGGCAACAGCGCTGGCTCGTATTTTTGAAGACGATCATGGAGTCGAGACACTCATTATCTGCCCCAGAAACCTAGTCCCGATGTGGGAGGATTACCGCCAGCAGTATCGCTTGCGTGCCAAAGTGTTGTCGGTGACCAATGTGCAACGCGAGTTGCCGGACCTGCGGCGATATCGCTTGGTGTTGATCGACGAAAGCCATAACCTTCGCAACCGAGAGGGAAAGCGCTATCGCTCCATCGCCGAATACATTAACTCAAACGACAGCAAGGTCATTCTTCTGTCCGCAACGCCCTACAACAAGACGTACCTCGATCTTTCAAACCAGCTTCGACTGTTTATTGACGAGAACGAGGATATTGGTGTTCGTCCCGAAAAACTGCTTCGAATCCTTGGCGAAACCGAATTCATTCGTCGCCACCAATGTCCGGTCCGGTCGCTGGCAGCCTTCGAGAAGAGTGAACATGCCGATGACTGGCGAGATCTGATGCGACTCTACCTAGTCCGCCGCACTCGCAGCTTTATTCAAGACAATTACGCAAAGCTCGACTCTGGCAACCAACGAAAATACCTTGAGTTCGCGGACGGAACTCGCTCATATTTTCCAATGCGGGTTCCGAAGACGATCAAGTTCACGATTGACCCTCAAGACCCGAACGACCAGTACGCAAGTCTTTTCGCCGATGACGTCGTGAAAGCTGTCAACAAGCTGACGCTTCCTAGGTACGGCCTCGGCAATTATCAAAAGCCCTCGCCACACAAGCCTCCCACGCCCGACGAAGGCAAAGTCCTAAACGACCTGTCTCGCGCCGGTAGCCGCCTCAAGGGTTTTTGCCGAACGAATCTCTTCAAACGATTGGAGAGCAGCGGCCACGCGTTCGTTCTTTCTTTAGAACGTCACGTCCTGCGCAATTACATTTTCCTGCATGCAATAGAAAATGATCTGCCCGTACCGATCGGCACGCAGGACATGGGCTTGCTCGACACATTTGCCAATGACGAGGACAGTGACCTTTGGGATGCTGCTGATGGCGATAGTGGCGACGAGGCTGATCCGACCAAGCAGGTTGGCAAAGTTTTGTCAGAAGCTGACTTCAAAAGCCGCGCTGCCGAAATCTACAAGGCTTATGCGGCTCAATTTCGCCGTCGATTCAAATGGCTTCGCCCGGCATTGTTCGAAGAAAGCCTGGCCAAGGATCTCCGATCCGACGCCAAAGCTCTGATGAAGGTGCTCAAAGAGACCGGTTCGTGGGATGCACGTCGCGACGCCAAACTCCTTGCACTTATCGATCTCCTACAGCAACGACACCCCCAGCAAAAGGTGCTGCTTTTCACGCAATTCGCGGACACCGTCGACTACCTGAATTCGCAACTACGCGCACGCGGAGTCGCGGCACTCGCCGGCGTCACAGGGGATACGGAAAATCCCACCGAGGTCGCCCATCGCTTCAGCCCGGTCAGCAATGGCAAGCGGAACAAAGTTACGCCTTCAGATGAGCTCCGTGTCGTGTTGGCGACCGACGTTCTCAGCGAAGGTCAAAACCTCCAAGACTGCGCCATCATCGTCAATTACGATCTTCCTTGGGCGATTATCCGACTGATCCAGCGGGCCGGCCGTATCGACCGTATTGGGCAAAAGTCGGACACTATTCTCTGCTATTCATTCCTGCCGGCCGACGGCGTCGAACGCATCATCCAATTGCGCAGCCGGGTTCGCCAGCGCCTAAAGGAAAACGCCGAAGTCGTCGGCACCGACGAGGCCTTTTTCGATGATGAGCAGAGCGACCAGCCATTATTGAATTTGTACCATGAAAAATCCGGCATTCTTGATGGCGACGATGACACCGAGGTGGATCTGGCTTCCTATGCATACCAAATTTGGAAGAACGCCATCGACCGCCATCCCGAGTTGGAGAAGGTAATCGCGGCATTGCCAAATGTCGTCTACTCCACCCGCAGCCACGAACCGACTGCTGATCAGCCCGAAGGAGCCTTGGTTTACCTTCGCCCCGCAGAAGGAAACGATGCCTTGGCTTGGGTAAATAAAGAGGGCAGGAGCGTCACCGAATCTCAGTTTGCAATCCTCAAAGCTGCGGATTGTTCCCCTGATACGCCGGCGCTTTCCCGCCACGAACGGCATCACGAAATGGTCGCGAAGGGTGTCAAGCTCATCGTCGAAACCGAAAAGTCGGTCGGTGGCCAGCTTGGTCGCCCTTCGGGTGCTCGATTTCGCACTTATGAACGGCTGAAACACTTTGTCGATGACCTCAAGGGAACGCTGTTCGCTCGCGGGGAGCAATACTCCGAACTCACCAAGGCCATCGAAGACATCTACAAGTATCCATTGCTCCAGTCAGCCACTGATACGCTGAACCGCCAATTGAAGAGCGGCATCAACGACCAGTCACTTGCCGAACTCGTTATTGCGCTCCGTCAAGACGCGCGACTTTGCCGCGTAGCCGACGACGAAACCGCATCGGAGCCGCAAGTCATCTGCTCACTGGGATTGCGCCAGACCAGCTAATCGAAGGGATTTCGAGGATGAAGATCGACGTTACCGCCGTGCGGAAGTGTTTGAAGTCATTCGACTTCAGCACTCTCTTTCGCGAACACCTGGGATGGGATAAGCACCAAGCTCAGCTCGACGTTCCCGTCGATGGTGGCGTTGTTCGGCTTTCGGCAGTCGCGCAGAAACGCGGGTTTGCAGCCTACGTTTGCTCTTCCATCCCAGACCGGGCAACGCGACTCAAGATCGATCATCAACTAACAAAGACTGCCCGCGAGCACTTTGTGATCTACGCAGATCAAACTGCGGGCCAACAGGTCTGGCAATGGGTTCGACGCGAGCCAGGCAAGCCGCTAGCCAGTCGCGATCATCGCTTCGATGCGTCCCAGTCTGGCGATCCGCTGATTCAGCGACTGGAAGAAATCGCCGTCAGCCTCGATGAGGAAGATACGTTCACCTTGGTGCAGGCCACGGCGAAGGTCAGAAAGGCCTTCGATGTCGAAAAGGTCACCAAGAAGTTCTACGAGCGATTCAAGGCAGAGCACGCGGCATTCCTGAAGATGATCAAGGGAATCAAATCCGAGGCCGACCTTCAGTGGTACACCTCGCTCATGCTCAATCGCTTGATGTTCGTGTACTTCATTCAGAAGAAGGGATTTCTCGATAGCGACACGGATTATCTGCGCAATCGGTTAAAAAAAGTCTCCGAGCTCAAGGGGAAGGACAAGTTTCATTCGTTCTATCGCTATTTCTTGCTCCGGCTGTTTCACGATGGACTCGGCACCGCGGAAAAAGAACGCAAGTTGGATCGCGAGCTGGAAAAGCTGCTCGGCAAGGTTCCGTATCTGAATGGTGGCTTCTTTGAAGTGCATCAACTTGAGGAGCGGAATACCGAAATTGACATTCCTGATAAAGCGTTCGAAAAGCTGTTCAATTTCTTCGACGAGTTTCGCTGGCATCTCGACGAGCGCCCGCTGCGACAGGACAACGAGATCAATCCGGACGTAGTCGGCTACATCTTCGAAAAGTACATCAACCAGAAGCAAATGGGGGCATACTACACCAAAGAGGACATTACCGAGTACATCAGCAAAAACACGATTGTTCCGTTTCTGTTCGACGCCGCCCAGAAGAAATGTCCGATTGCATTCAAGCCAGAAAGCTTTCTTTGGCGACTCCTGCGCGACGACCCCGACCGGTACATTTACGCCGCCGTCCGCCAGGGCGTTGTCGACAGCCAGGGAAACGTCACTCCTCTTCCGAAGGAGATTGATTCGGGTATCAAGGACGTGTCGAAACGCGAGGGGTGGAACCGTGCAGCAGCCGAACCCTTCGCCCTGCCGACGGAAACTTGGCGGGAGCACGTTGCCCGCCGGCAGCGGTGCCTATCGCTACGAGAAAAACTGCGGCGAGGCGAGGTCCACACGATCAACGATTTGATCACTCTTAACCTCGACATTTGGCAGTTCGCGCGCGATGCCATCGTCAACAGCGAGGGGCCTGAGTTAGTCCGGGCATTCTGGCAGGCCATCGCCGGCCGAGTGCCGGAGAAGTCGAATGAGAAGTTCGAACCAGGAATCACCGTACTCGACCCAACATGCGGGTCGGGGGCATTCCTCTTCGCCGCTCTCCGGATTTTGGAAACGCTTTACAGTGACTGCCTTCAAGGGATGGCGAGTTTTCTCGACGAACCCGATGCTGCCCCGACCACGGATGAACAGTTGCAGGCCATCATCGCCCGCGGTGAGAACGACCGCTGCGAGTTTAAGGCTACGATGCGGCACTGCATCAAGACAGCGCAGGCCGCGATGCCCGAGGACAAACGCAAGGAAATACTGAAAGCGAAGGACAAAGAACGAAACCACGATGTCCTGAAGTCTGTTGCGGCGATGCTAAACACCGCCGGCGGCGACGTCATCGTCGGCGTGCAAGATGAGGGAATCCCCTTCGGCCTGGAGGCAGACTACGCTTATTTTTCCAAAGACTCGGAACGGAACACCGACGGCTACGAACTCTGGCTGCGTCAGCTCTTCGTCAATCACTTCGGCGTTCTCAACAGTCAGAAAGTTCGGGCACAGTTCGTGACATTGGAAGGCAAGCAAGTGCTTTGGTTGCGTGTCTTTCCAGCGGAGTCCGCCGCTTACGTTCTCAGCGATACCAAACAGAAAATATTCTACATCCGCAACGGCAACGAAACGCGGGCTCTGGAGATCGAACAGGTCGTCGCTTACCATCAGTCACGTTTCACGCCCGAGGCGATTAAGGCACTTCCGGGCCCGGTACCTGTGCCCGTTGCAAGGTCCGCAAAGAAGAAGCGTTTCGAAGACTTCCGTGCCGTTTTGGATCAGATCCGAAAGCATCCGAACGAGCGCTATTTCATCCTCAAGTCGATCATCATTAACAACCTGTTTGGCGTAGACATCATGGAGGAGGCAGTCGAAATCTGCAAACTCCGACTCTTTCTAAAACTTGCCGCACAGGTCGAGCGTTTCGAACAAATCGAACCGCTTCCCGACATCGATTTCAACATTCGCGCCGGCAACACGCTGGTGGGCTATGTCTCGCTCGACCAAGTGCGCAAGTCGCAGGCCGGCACGCTCGGGTTTGGGGCCAAAGAGGTTGAGCGGATCGAGGAAGATGCGCTGGCCGTAGAGAAGGCATTCGGGCAATTTCGTGCGCAGCAAACCACGCATGGTGGCCGTGTCACCACGAAGGACAAGCAGGAGCTTCGCCGCCGGTTGTCGAAGCTCGATGCGGAACTGGATCGGTATCTGGCGGGCGAGTACGGCATCGACCCAGCTGGCAAGAAGCCGGAATTGTTCGATCAGTGGAAAGTGAGCCACCAACCATTTCACTGGTTCGTTGAGTTTTACGGCATCATGCATCGCGGCGGTTTTGATGTAATCATCGGCAATCCGCCGTATGTTGTCTATTCTGCGAATTCCGCAACATATGAGCTTCGACCGAACTCGTTTCACACCTATCCCACAAAGAACCTGTATGCGTTCGTATTTGAGCGCTCTATTGCCCTTGTTAGGCCGTCATCACCGGTTGGTCTGATCGTTCAACTAACAGCCATCTCTTCAGAGCGAATGTCAATCCTTCAGGATATCCTCAAGAAAAGAGGTTCGCTGTTCACTGTTCCGTTTCCTCGGAGGCCAGAATCCGTTTTCGAGGGCGTCGAGATGCCTGTCGTAGTTCTGATTTCAATAACTGAAGGATCGCCTCGGTTCGTTTCGACACGAATCAACCGTTTCTACAGCGAGCAGCGTTCAACCGTCATGCAGCTCCTTGCCTTGGCTGAACATGACGTCCGGCTCCACGGTCATCGAATTGCGAAGGTGGGAAATGCAATTGACGAGAGTATTTTCAGAAAGCTTCAAACGAAACCGCTGACGGTAGAGTCGTTGACCTCGAAATCGGGCGATGGCTTACTTTACTATCAGGAAGCGTGCAGATATTGGCTGAAAGCAATAGATGGGCTTCCGTTCTTCTCCCGAAATGGAAAGCAGATGGAACCTCCGCATGGCCGAGTTGTGCGTTTTAAGTCGAAGAACGCCGCGAGTTTCGTTGCCTGCCTGCTGAATTCGTCACTTTTCTATTGGTACTACAGCCTGTTCTCGGATTGCGAACACGTAAACGACGTGCTTTTGCGAACGTTTCCTATCCCTGAGAACATTCTTGACGATGATTGGCTGCGATTGGCTTCGCGCCTTCGTAAGCGATTGGCGGAGTCGTCCAATCGGAAGACGATTAAGACCAAGCAGGGGCATACGATTCAATACGATGAAATGAAGGCGGCAGCGGCGAAGGATGTCATTGATGAAATCGATCAAATCCTTGGGAAGCGGCTTGGGCTAGACGCAAGCGAGATCGATGCCCTCGTCAACTACGATATTAAATACCGGATGGCTGGCCTCGACGACGATGAATAAGGCAGACAATCAATGGATGGGCTAGATCCTCGGATCACTGATCGCTTGCGTGGATCGACATGGGACGATATCCGCGAAACTGTTGTTGACATTAGCGAGCAGGTGCTGTCGGCCGCGCCGGGCACTCGTGCAGAGCTTACGACTATCTACGCCAAGTTCGCAGTATCGCATGAGGTGAATTCCGCGGTCTATGCGGTTGTTTGGCTTAAGACGGCGAAGAACGTCGTAATCGGCTTTTCTCTTCCCGACACATTTGCGGATGACTTTCTTACCGATGCGCCTCCCGGCATGATGTACAAAGGACTAACCAAATACTTCCTTGTTAAACCCGGCACACCAGTACCGACCACGGTCAAACATTGGGCTCGCGTGGCCTTTAATGTCGCATCGGGAGTCGACCATATCGAGTGAGAAAACGGCGATGGGTGATGTCGAATCCGCACTTGCTGGCCACGCCTTCGAGCATTTGTTTATCGAATGTCTTGGCTGGGACTATGTGCGCGCTAACGTATCGCTCACACACCAAGATGTGCATGTGACCCTGGAGGCAGTTGCTCAGAAGCGAGGGTTTACAGTCTTCCTTTGCCCAACCCATCGCACCGTGCTGGCCAATCGCCCGGTGCTGAGAGAGTTGCAGCGAAAGCTTCGCAAGTCTTATCACGAACACATCCTCATTCATTCCTGCGAAACACCCCGCAAACAGGTTTGGCAATGGGCAACAACGCTGGCAGGTGATCGCCGAATTGTCCATCGGGAGCACCCCTTTTTCTCCCACGAGCCGCCACCGCGATTATTGGAACGCATTGCCGGCCTGTCGGTCACGCTGGCGGAGGAGGAGCAGACGACATTGCCGGACGTATTGGTGCGCGTCCGGCAGGCACTGCTTCCCGACAGTGAGCTCAACCTTTTTGCCAAGCACCCGTGGTATGCGACGCAAAGCGATTCGCTCGCAATGTCGGTGAAACGCGGCGAACCTGGCGCATTAGGACGATTCGTGGAGTTTCACATGCCGCTCGCCCGGCGAGCTTCACGAATGCTCGTTCGCTGGTTCGAAATGGACCCTGAAGATGCCGAACAAACCGCGATGATTGGACTGATCGAGGCGGCACGCCGATTCGACCCGGAACGTGGATTCCAGTTTTCCACGTATGCCAGCTATTGGATCAGACAATGTTGCCAACGATACGGACTCGAGTGGAGCTTGCCGATTCGCATGCCGCCAAACGTGTTCTGGCGCTGCTACAAATTGGCGTTCAAGCAAGTCCGCCTCATCGCCTCGCATGGCGAACACGAAGGACGTGAGCGGTTTGCGTCGGAAATAGCCAAAGCTGGAGTGTCCTCCGCGCACTGGTTAGCGTTTTGTCATACCAGCGGTTTTCAGCCGTTTTCAGACGTGGATAAATCCCAGCGATTGCAGCTTACGCTCGTGGACGACGTTGAGCGTTCGCTCGATCAGACTTGCGCCAAAGAGTTAGAGGAAGAAATTCAGAACGGACTTCTGTCCCTGAGCGCTCGGCAAAGGCTCATTTTGCGACTGCGATACGGCTTCCAAGTTAACGGACTCGAATTGCAGGAACTTGCCGAAGTACTGGGTTTGAGATGTGACCGCGTTCGCAGGATTTACGCTCAGGCAGAGGACACTCTTGAACTGCTGCTCCAAAAAATAAACAGCAAAAGCAATGATCACTCGCCGCTGGCTGCGAACGACGATCAAATCAGTCGAGCCGTGCATTCGCTACATCCCCAGCAAAAAGTGATTTTGAAGCTCCGCTATGGCTTCAGCCCGCGCGAGCACACGCTGCAGGAAGTCGCAGAGGCGTTAGGCCTTACCCGTGAGCGAGTTCGCCAAATCCAGGCAAAGGCTGAAGAAAAGCTGGAGCAGTTGCTGTTGCGTTACGGCTTTCGCGAAGAGGCCACATCCGTTTCGAACGATTTGAAACCCGACTCCACGGAATAAAGGACCCATGACGCCCACCAATCCCTCGGCAACGTCGCGTACACGGCAGATCTTGGAAGACCTCGAAGCAGTGCGGGAGAATCTCCTGGCGCTGTCGGACGACATTTGGCATTCCATCGATCACAACGACCCGCAGGCCCTCGATTCGGGCGTGGAATTCAAGCGGGCCTATAACGCCAAGGCGGCTGCATTCGACCAGATTGCCTGTGAACTGTCGGCGCTCGTGCAGCAGTACACGAGCGTGCGGCTTGAAGAGGCGGAGCAGACTGGTGATGACAACGGTGAACAGAATGCCCGAATCGTCGCGGAATTGAACCGAGAGCAACCGCACTCTCTCGACGAGAACTTTACATACAAGCGCCCGCATGGATTCGTGCTCGATGGTCGCGGGACGACCGGAGTCACGACCTGGCAGCGGCTGTACGAATTGGTGTGCCAGCAGCTTTACGCTCGCAACGAAGATCGGTTTCGCGGCTTGGAAAGTCATCCTGAGTTTGTCAGCAATCGCGGGCATCATACTGTCACGTGCAACGCGTCCACCCTGCGTAAGCCGATGGCGGTGTGCGGCGATCTGTACATCGAGGCGAATCTTTCGGCCAACAGCATACGAGACGTAATTCGTCGGCTATTGGATGCCTTTGAGCTTCCGATGGATAGCATTCAGATTTTTCTCCGGCAAGACCGAGACGCGGGGAGGCCGGCCGATGAATCATGAACCCAAGGCGACGAATCGACGCAGGGAAATTGATCGCGGCGTGGCGACGGCGACGCAGGATCGCGAAGTGTGGTCGGTAGCCCCAGGCGATCTTCATTTCCCGGCGGGCCTCGCCAACACCCCGTCGTTCAGCGGCGAAAGAACGATCTACGGGCTCGGTGATCGAGCAATTCTGAACCAGAAGTGTCTCGGGCTGATCTGCTCGGTGCAATGCCTCGGCAGCGTCGTGATCAAGGCCTTCGATGCGATCAGAGAACTGCGCGATGCGGGCGTCATCGTGGCGGGAGGTTTCCATTCGCCAATGGAACAGGAATGCCTCCAGTTTCTATTGCGCGGAAAGCAACCCATCATCGTCTGCCCCGCAAAGCATCCCAGCGGAGCCCGACTGCCTGCCGACTGGCGCGGCGCGATCGATGCCGGCAGACTCCTTGTGGTTTCTCCATTTGGCGGTAGTCAACGTCGCGCGACGAAATTTCTAGCTCACTCTCGTAACGAGTTCGTGGTGGCCATCTCCGCAGCCGTCTTGATTCCCCACGCATCGCCCGGTGGCAATGCTGAAGCGACCGCAAGAAACGCGATAGCTCTCAAAAAGCCTCTGTTCACCTTCGACGACGATACGAATGAGGGGCTAAGGTCATGCGGTTCCCTGCGATGCGACTTGAAAGCGATAACTGATCATTGCGCGACGACTCCTCGCGTGTAACCCCCAACCTCCAATATTCGACAATACACGCCATGAAAACTTTCTCTTCCGATGCTCGTCGCCTACCGATGCATCACATTACGATTCGCGTCCCGTGGCATGACAGCGGCTGGTCAGGTTCACTCTGTGTGAAACCGCTTGCAAATACGAGTTGCCTCATTCTGCCTCGGATCGGTGTGGGAAAACGTGATGACGTAGAGAGTCGCTGCGCCGGCAGACGACTCGACGAATTGACGGCAGACGAGCTTCCGCCGTGTGTAGGAGAACGCGTGTCATTCATGGCCCCGTTCGAACTCGCACGAACGATTTCACATCCTTACACAGAGATCTATCCCGAAACGCATGGTCATTTCGAGCCGACGAGATTCGTACAGCAGCCTCATTCAGCCGTGTGCGTGCCGTTTCGCTGGATGCTCCGTGAGATGGTCGAGGGAAATCCCAAGGAACGGTTGGTAGGCTTAGCCGAGCGACTCAAACTCGGCTGGGTTCCAGAGCGAGAACCCGATATTCGCAATCGAACGGGCAAAGAGGTTGAGACTGACTGGATTCAGGAACGCGACAATCAATTGGCGTTGCTGGATACTTTTTTTGGCGCGCTTCGCCCTGAAGAGTCATTGTGCTTTATCTATGCCAAGCGCACTCCATTATCCGAGCAGTCCCGGCGAGTGATCATCGGCGTTGGACGAGTTCTATCCGTGGGCGACGCGACGGAATACAAAGTTCGGGGTAGTAACCCACCGCTGCGGTGCGTGCTTTGGGAACGCAATATTGGACATTCGATTCGACCTGGGTTTGTCGACGGCTTCTTGTTTCCATACCGCGAGGCATTGGAACTCGCCGATCGGGACGGTATCAACCCAGAAGAGTTCGTCGCCTTCGCACCCGACGAACATTTCAACGAGTATTCTTATGGCTGCGAACTCCTGCGTCATGATGCGGCGGTGGCATCGCTTGTTACGTGCGCTGCTACGCTGCATCGCATTCGAGGCCGGATCGAAGGACCTTGGGACCAGGCGCTCGCCTGGGTCGACTCTCAGCTTAATCGGCTGTGGAAAGCTCGTGGGGCCTTTCCAGGCCTCGGTTCTGCGCTATCGGCGTTCGGCTTTGAGTGGGGATTCCAACATGGAAGTCTCCTCGCCTATGAAATTGAATTGATGATTGAGCGCCAGGGCGGTGGTGACCCCTGGAAAATCGTTGACGCCGTGATGGAGGCTCCGTCGAAGCTCGATAGTCCAATTGCAAAGTTACTGCAGCCGAGTTTACGGAAAGGTTGGAAGCTTCTTGCGCCTGAGCGACGTAGACTGCTCGAAATGCTCAGCCGATGTGCGATAACGGAGGAGCAAGCCCTTCGCCTCTATGATCACACCATCCGAACTAATGCTGGCATCGAGTCGAGTGATGCCCAACTACTTGGCAATCCGTATCTGCTGTTTGAGCGTGATCGCAACGCGGCTGTTCCAATTGCTTTTGGGGCCGTGGATCGCGGGCTGTTTCCCGACGAAGCCATTCGTGAAAAGTTCCCGGTTTCTGAGCCAACGCGTGTGGCTGACCCAGCCGATTCAAGGCGAGTGCGGGCCCTGGTTGTCGATCTTCTCGAGGAAGCGTCAGGGCAGGGACATGCCCTTTTGCCTCAAAACTGGGTTATTGAACGTGCGCGTGAGCGGTCGCTCCAGCCGCCTTGCCCGCTCGGCACCAATGTTCTCGACGCGACAGAAGACTGTTTCTCGCCGATCATAGATCGGGTGGCAACCCGTTCTGGCGAGGCTGCTTATCAAATCGATCGGCTGGTGGAATGCCGGAAGATCATTCGCTCGGAAGTCCTCGGGCGAAAGACTGGAAAACCGCATGTGTCGAGCCAAGATTGGCGGACTCTGGTAGACGTGGGGTTGAATCAACCGCTCCCGGATGCGGCAGAGGAACGCGAACTTGAGGATCGCGCAAGGATTGAAAAGGGGGCCGCGCTTGAACAGCTTTTCCGTTCACGATTGTCAGTGCTAATTGGACCCGCCGGAACGGGTAAGACAACGCTCCTGCGCATGCTCTGCAGTCTTACCGAGGTGTCATCGAAGGGCATATTGCTTCTTGCGCCAACCGGAAAAGCACGCGTGCGGCTCGAGGAGCAAACCGGCCTGCGCGGTTCTGGCCAGACCCTCGCCCAGTTCCTCATCACCCACAAGCGATACAACGGTGAAACTGGCGCTTACTTTCCGAACCGAAAGGCAACTCGATGTAAGGACTATCGCACGGTGATTGTGGATGAGTGCTCAATGCTTACCGAGGAGCAGTTGGCCGCGCTCATTGACTCGCTGACGAACGTCGACCGCTTGGTTCTCGTTGGCGATGCGCGTCAGCTCCCGCCCATAGGTCCAGGTCGTCCCTTCGTCGATATTGTCAATGAATTGTCGCCGAGCAACGTAGATACAATCTTTCCCAAGTGCAGGCCGGGATATGCCGAGTTGACAATCCCACGGCGACAGCGTGGCGGGGCGTCAGAAGATGTACTGCTCGCGTCGCACTTCGGCGGTCGGCCGCCGGACCCGGGTGCGGACGCCGTGTGGGACTTACTCGGTGCGCACACGAGCAACCGCCTCCGTTTGGTGCAATGGAATAATCCGCAAGAACTACAAAGCAAGCTCATCGAAGAACTCGTCCATGCACTTAAACTATCTGGTCCAGAGGACGAATTAGGCTTTGAGGAATCGCTAGGCGGTCAACGGCATGGAGATATTCCGTGGGCATTCTTCTGGAACAAGTTCGGCGACAACCCCGGAGCCGCAGCTAAGGCAGAGGCGTGGCAGATCTTGTCGCCAGTGCGACCTGGCCTGGTCGGCGTCGATGCGCTGAATCGGCTGATCCAGGATCGGTTTCGACGACAAGTAAGGGAACTCGCCTTGGCTGATGGTTGGAATCGCAAAGTTCCGCGCCCGATGGGGCCGCAGGCGATTCTTTACGGCGATAAGGTGATCAACGTAATTAACCAGCGCCGTCGAGACGTCTGGCCAGCGCCGAAAGAGGATGCTTACATCGCGAATGGAGACATCGGGATCGTTGTCGGTCAATACAAGACCCAAAAATTTAAGGGGTTACCTTGGAAGCTCGAGATCGAGTTCGCAGGCCAACTCGGTCCCAAATATGGCTTTTATGCTGGGGAATTTGGTGACGAAGGCAAAAATCCGCTCGAACTCGCCTACTGCCTTACCGTGCATAAGACCCAGGGAAGTGAGTTCGGCATTACTTTCGTAGTACTTTCGAATCCGTGTTGGCTGCTTTCACGAGAATTGCTGTACACAGCTCTAACGCGACATCAGAACTGCCTCGTCGTACTTCACCAGGGACCCCTCACCGATTACCGCTGCTATTCAGGTGAGGAGTATTCCGAAATCGCTCGGCGTTTGACGAATTTGTTCGTCGATCCGCTTCCCCGCGCGGTCACCGTCGGAGCGCAACAGCGATTTCTTGAAGACGGGCTGATTCATCGCACCGAGCGAGGTGACCTCGTTCGCTCCAAATCTGAACTTGTTATTGCTGACAAGCTGTTCTTGCGGGGCATTGAGTACGGTTATGAACAGCCCGTGGTTTTGCCGAGCGGCCGCGTTCGATATCCCGATTTCACAATCACTGACCATGCGCGGGGCATTACCTTCTACTGGGAACACCTTGGCTTGCTCGATGATCCGGGTTACCGCGCCCGCTGGAAGAAAAAGAAAGAGGACTATTTTGAGGCGGGTATCCTCCCCTGGGAGGAAGGTGGCGGCGAAGTCGGAACATTGCTGGAAACGTGGGATGACCCAGGCGGTGCGTTAGATGCCGAACGAATTGCAAAACTGATCGACGAAGCGTTGCGAAGATAACCTCGTCCGTGGTAATTGTTGAATGAACTATCGCTGGCGCGATAGGGACTTTCGGCAAACGAAATCTGGTGACACAACAGTCACAATTCCTAGACCGAATTCGCCCGCACGACGCCTGGCGTGGCTTATGCCGGTGTGCTATTCCAGGATTTGTTTGTGACCAAGACCGCGCTCAAGAACCACGCGATGATCAGTCTGCTCGACGATTACCAAAACGATTATCCGCTCCAAGGCGAGCTGGGTGATCGTCCAGACGAATGGCTGGAATTGCGGGGCCGGGGAATCGCCAAGCTCCTGTTAGAACAACCTGATCTTGAAATCGAAGATAGCCACTCATGAACAGCGACGAAGACAGCTTCGAACAAGAAGAGCAGTACGTGCTGTCGCAAGACGACGACACTATTGTTGCCGCCACCCAAGCACTGCTTTGGAAAACGGCTCGCTCCACATTGGTGAACCCTCGCCAGCTCGAGGCGATTGCGCGAGTCTTGCAAGTCTTTGAGGCTCTCCCCGCGATAGCGGGCGACATTCAAATCGAAGTTCAAGTCACTGGGCCGCGTCGAGTGTACGGCACACATGAGATTTATCATTGGTGGAACATTGAGATTGGCGACGGCGATCTGGTGGTAACATCTCAAGGGCACTTCTACCGTCCAGAAACCGGGGGTGACACGTTTACGTCAATGGTCTGGCGGGCCTCACCTGGCTTTGCCTCTGAGTATCGCGATCTCCTGACTTCCATCGCCATCGTCGATGATGCACAGCCATTCGATGGCGAGGTTGAGGCCATCAATTTCTCGGAAGGCGGCTACTCTCTTGAAGTAACTAAGGACGGTGAAGATGTGGGCGGCGACGACGAAGATGACGATGAAGGCAACAACCTCGGCGAGGTGGAAATGTCGGGCTCAATGAGTCTCAAGGAAGTGGTAGAGTCGCTCGAAGCGTTCGGGGTAGAGTGCGTCTGGGCTAGTCGTGAGCTGACGCATCTGCATTCGATTGATTTGAATGAAGCGTCGCTTCCCGACGCCGCATATCAATTGATGGAGCAGATCCCGTATCTAACCACACTTGAAGCTCGGACGAGCAGCATTTCGGATCGGACCCTCCGCTTCATTCGGCATCTCAACTCGCTCGAATGGCTCTGTTTACGACGTACTGCTGTCACCGACGCTGGCTTGCAATACCTCCAAGGCCTGAGCGGACTGAAGCACCTTGACCTCATTGGCAGTCAGGTGAGTGGTCCTGGCCTTCTATATCTTCGTGGTCTAGTCAGTCTGGAAGAGCTTCACGTCTCGGGATTTCAGCACCATGACAAGTACCTTGAAATCCTCCGCCGGGATCTACCCCAGTGCGGCATTTACCTTAATTGACGGCGTCGTCTAAGGCGTCTAAGCCGCCTCGCGTCTGTAGCTCCTGAGCAAGCCGCCGAGCCGCTGCTTGCACCGCACATCCGTCAGCGGCACGATCTCATCTTCGAATTTGCCCCGCCTGGTTTTTGGTCGCCCGCGTCTCTTCGGCGCGGTGAGCAACTCGTTCTCCAGCGGCTGGTGCGGGCGCTCTTCGTGATAGGGCCGCATTTGCCTGCTTTACGAGTCGCTCGCGTCCTGCAAATGCTTCGCTTCAACGAGCTTCTGAAACTCAACCAGGATTTCCGGGTGGTTGGGCGACAAGAAGCGGACCACTCGGGCGTTATCCAGCAATTTTCGCAAATAGCCCACGACGAGCACCAGATTCAGCACGTTCTTCCCGTGGGATTCCTCGATCACTTTGAACTCCCGTCCGAGCGATTCCATTTCGTGTTCCATCCTCGAAATGTCCTCAGGCGAAAGGCCGCCCAGTTCCTTGGGGCGATCACCATCGAGCATTTGCTCGGCGGGCGTCGCGGCCACTAGGCACTTGGCGTAGCCCACGGAAAAGTTGCTGGCGGCGCACATGAGTTCGGCAATTTCAATCTGCCGCATTGGCTTAACTTTCCGCAACTCGCGGAACGCTTTATCCGTCGCGCGGCGGTCCTTGAGTAGCTGCACCGCTTCACGGCAAATGCCGTCCAGCATGTCTCGTTTTTGACGGATCGTGCCCACGTCCACGTCGAGCGATCTCGCAATTCGCGATTCCGACACGCCGTTCTTGATGGCCCGCATGATCATGAAGTGTTCTTGAATGGCGGACAGGCGGCTGACTTTGTGATTGTAGGTGAACCCTTCGTCGTCCGTGGCAATCAGGCACTTCGCGTGCGTCTGTTGCTGTTCTTTCAGGATCAAATGTCGTACATGTCCATCAAGCAGCATGAATGCGCCGTCGCTGTTCGGCTGAGGAAACACGACAAGTGGTTCGATCAAGCCGAGTTCCTTGACAGAAGCCTCAATGCATTTAAATTTCACCGACTTACGAACTCCGGCGTCGAGCATTCGCATTGGCAGGATTTTCGCAAGGGGAATCAAGTTCACTTCCGACTCGCACGACATGCGCACTTTGTCGCTCATGACCGCGCCTCGCTTCCTTCGATCTGTCCCGCCAAGTATTGCGGCAGGGAATCGAGGCCTTCCGCCCGCAGCAGGGTCACGAAATGGTCGTCCTGAAAGAGCTGTCTGACCGCGGAAACCGCGAACAACAGCCGCGTTTCGCAGATCTTCGCCTTTTGGACGATCATCTTTTGCTTCATCGTTTCGTTCTGAAACGTCTTCAGCAATTCCTCGGTCGAGACGGCTTTGTCCGCCGGCTTGCGCGGACCGCCGCGTGGCTTCTTGCCCTTCGAGCGGCGGCTTTCGATCAAACGCCGCGCCCGCAGCAGTGATTTTCCCCGTAGATCGTTGCGTTCATACGCTTCCTGCAAGGCACGCTGCACGGACTTATCGTCCGAGGTGGCGATGGTGATTGCGATGCTCACGGGCAGTTGCCCTTTTTCGACGGCCTGCAACAGCCGCTCTTCTCCCTTGGCGAGCAGCTGCAGAATTCCTCGCACGTAGGTCACGTCAAGATCGGTCTTTCGGGCAATTTCGGTGTGATTGTAGCCGCGCTCCTTCAGCAAACTGATCTCGCGAACCAGTTCCACCGTCGAATGCTTGCGGCGTGCCAGGTTCTCCGCAAGGCTCATGAGCAAGAGGTCCTCCTTGGTCCCCTCCACGACGATGGCTGGAATCTCCAATTGCCCCAATTCCAAGTACGCTTCCAGCCGACCTTGTCCGCAAACCAAGTCGTACCGCGAGTCGCCATTGGTGCCACTGACATGGGCAACGGTGATTGGTTTCTTCAGCCCGAGCCTAGCGATATTTTCCACGATCTGCGCGAACTTCTTTTTGCCCCGCTCGCGCGGATTAAGAATGTTGATCTGTCCGACCGGAATCGATCGGACCTTGGGATCGAATTGCGAACTCATGTTGCATCCTCTATCTTTCGGCGCGCGGCCATCGTGGTGAAGTAGTCCAAGTTGTCAAACTGATACGTGTCGAGGTAGGCTCCGTTGGCTTCGCAGAGCAACAGCCGTGGCGTGTCGATATCCATGATCGGCAGCAAATAAAAGTCGGCCGGCTTCTGATTTGCCGCATCCATTCGCACCAGGATCGTGATGTCCGGAGCCAATTGCCGGTCCAGTTGAATCATCCACCGGAGTGAGCCCGCGGGCGTTTGTCGGCAGCGCGAAAGAACCATCGTCGCACTGTATTCGCCGTTGATCAGCAATAAGTCGCTGGTAGCATCCTGCGTGACAGTCGCCCCGACCGAATCAAGGCGGCGCATGACATCCGTGACCAACTGGGGATACAACACTCGCAGATCGCGATTGATTTCGACGAAACGGTAATCGCGATCCGGTTCGTAGCCGGCCAAGCGATAGGCCTGGAGCAAACTGCCGAACCGATTTCGATACGCCGCACTGCTCGGCAATTCCTCAGCGGCGTCGATCAAATGGCTGGAAAGAACCGGATGGTGCTTCATCAGGGACTTCAATCGGACCAACATATCCTCGTCCGAAAGTCGGCGTGCTCGCTCCTGAATTATTCCCTGCGCCATGAAGTACGCCTCGGGCGTGACGACGGGCTGAAACGCGCCATCGGCGCGAACCCACATATCAAGAGGGTTCTGCACGTGCTTCTTCTTGAGCTTGAAGGACGTGCGGTTGTAAACGTTGTTGCCGACGTATTTCTCGTTCGTCAGCACCTGATGCACGGTTCCGCGCGACCACGTTCTTCCCAAGTCGGTGGCGACGCCTTGGGCGTTGAGATCGGCGGCGATTTCCGACTCCCGTCGTCCTTGATGCGTGAACTGTTCGTAAATCCACCGAACGATTTGCAATTCGTCGTCAGGGCCGGGCACCAGGATCACGCGATCGGTTTGCAGGCTCTTCTTCTCGCCCCGATTCAAAGTTCCCTTGGGTTCGCCCACCTGATTGATCAGCATCCGGCGCAAGCCGAAACCAGCCATGCCGCCCTGGCGATACCCCAACTCGATCAGCCGACATTGCCCCTTGAAAACCTTGGACGATAATTCGCGGCTGTATTCCCCGGCCATCGCTCGCTTCACACTTTTGATGATCGTCGATGTGGGGCCGCCGTCGTTTTCAAACTGCTCGGCGCAGTAATGAACTTCGATGCCCGCCCGCTTGCAAAGGTATTCGTAATAGGCGCTCTCGTCGGCATCCTGAAATCGCCCCCAACGGCTAATGTCGTAAACCAAGATCGCGGAGAAGTCCGCGCGCCCGTTCTGAACGTCATCTATCAACTTCCGCAGTTGCTCACGGCCCGCCACATTGAGACCACTCTTTCCGGCGTCGGCGTAAGTGCGCACGATCTCGTAGCCCCGCCGCGACGCATATTCGAGGATGGCGTCTTCCTGGTTCAGGGTCGAGTATTGCTGGTGCTCAGTCGACATTCGCACGTACTGGGCAGCGCGACAGCGGGGCTGAGGAAGTGTGACAGTTGGGGTCATGGGAAGATCGCTCTCAACGGTGCGGAACTGCTACGCGCAACAATCGCTATGGGCCAGCGCGTTCACGTTGAGAATTATTGTGGCCCACGCCTGTGTCACGGCGCGGGGCATGGCGGTGGCATCTGTGTGGCACTTTCGATCTCTATCGAGAGGCACGCAGCCCGTATCGTCCGGGCATCGATCCATCTATGGCATCCGCTAACTCGGGCAATCCTTCCCGTCGCAACATGGCACGTAATCGCTTGACGACGCTGCGAATCGCTGAATCGGAGCGAAGTCCATCCCACACGTCGTCCAAGAGTTCTTCGTAGGTGAGGTAAACATTCGGGCGACTGGCGAGTAGCGCTAACAGCCGAAACGGTAGGGTGTTGCCGAGAAAACACGACTTGCCCCGAAACGAAACTCGCAGATGCTCATGATCAATATCGAGGCCGCTGGCAACACGAGAAGATGCAGTGGGCGAATGACGCGTTTTCCAGAAGGTGACGGCGTCAAGAGCCAGCTCTTCGTTGAGAAGGGTCATCGTTTGCTCCATCAATTCCATCATTGAGGCATGTGCTTCAGCGAGGCTTCGCAGAGTGCGACGAATTAAATCCCGTTTTTCAGCATCCATCAGAGACTCCCAGCAACAAATGAGAAGGTGAAGAAAACACTTCTCAAGTCTGGGATTGCTAATTGGCAGCCTCTGAATCGCGGAAAAACTTCTGCGGATTCCGGGTGTTGCGCGAATCACACCGAAATAAACAACGCTTGGGAAGATGGTGCGAAGGTTAGGCGGCGGCTCGGCTGTAGCTTTTCAACAGACCACCCAGCCGCTGCTTGCACCGCACATCCGCCAGCGACACGATCTCGTCTTCGGCCTTGCCTCGCTTCGTCGTCGGTCGCCCGCGTTTCTTCGGCGCAGTAATCGGCTCATTCTCCAGCGACTGATGCGGACGTTCCCCGTGATAATGGGCGGCGTACTCCGCGCACACATGGTCCATGTGCTGCTCGCCGAAGATCACGAATCGATCAAGGCATTCTTGTTCGATGGATTGGATGAACCGCTCCACGAATGCGTTTGTGTTGGGCGACCGGAAAGCACCGGGTTTGATCTTCACACGGAGGCTCTTCAGCTTCGCGTCGAACGACTTCGTGAATTTGGTGTCGCGATCGCGCTGCACGTATGTGATCGGCAATCCGTTTTCGCGAGCCTGCTTCACGAACGACTCGGCCTGCGCCACCACCCATTCTTCGTTCGGATGTAGCGTGGTCGGCGAGAGAATAACTTGCCGTGTTTTCACGTTCAGGAACGCGATGACGAACGCCTCGCGGACGCCCTTCAGTGTGAGGATTCGCTTCGAGAAAAAGTCGCATTGCCAGAGCGACGCAGCGTGTTGCTTGATGAACTCGTCCCAGGTGCCTTCGCCGCGTTTGGGGCCAGGGTCATACCCGGCGTCTTTCAGGATACGCTTCACGGTGTTTCGCGAGATCGAGCGGACTCCGAGCTTTTTGAGTTCGCCGAGAATGCGGGTGTAGCCCCACTGGTTCTCTTTCGCCAGCTTCAGGATGACCTGGCGGATTTGTTCCGGAGTGCGACGGCGGCCGCGTTTCACAGGTGTTTTCTTCCCGCCCTTCTTATCCGCCCGAATCCATCCCAGCAGCGTGTCGGGAGCCACAATGGTCGTAAGCTGCCGCAGCACCTTCCCACCCAGCTTCAACGCGAATCGCACCAGCCGATTCTTTTCCTTCGGCGTAACCGTGATGCGTTTTGGCAACTTGCTCCGGAGGATTTCGTTCTCGACCTTCAGGTATTTCACCTGGCGAGCCAGCTCTTTTTGGGTCGCGCCGGCGATTACTAGCAGCAGGGACTGAAAAACGTTCGTCATCGAATTACACTGCAAATATGGCTGTAAATCGTGGAAGTGCATTCATTTTGGCACCCCGAAAGGCGCAACCCGCCTGAGCAAACATACGTCACGGTCGGCACGACCGGACTGGAAGTTGGTGCGGTGGCTCGCCTGAAAAGTCACGCGGCTGTTTATTCGTCGCGTTTCAATTTTGGAGGCGACGCGAACAGACATCGCCGCTTAACAGATTTCCAGGTCGTCGCGATTATTCCCGCGAACTGGCGACCTGGCGGGTTGGATGCCGTTTTCTGCAAACGAGTCGGTCGCAGATTCTTCAAGTGCCGCTAGTTCAAGTGTTTGCGAAACGCGAGCAGGCGAGATTGCGCTCGGAGAGTGTTGGGCACAGGGAGAGCTGTAAATATCAGTTTCATTGATATTCAAAGCATCAACGCGAGATGTATTTTGATCGGAATGTATTGAGTCATCGGAGTCGAATATTAATCTAACTCCTTTACTAAATGCATTCATTGCCAATCTGTTTCTTGTAACCATACTACGAAGTAAATCCGCAGGAAATTGTTTCAATGCCCATGCTGAATAGAGGCTGGCTACAAAAATGAAAGCAGACCATGATGTCAAGCTATTGGAAATAATCCCTGAAACAAGCAATACAAAAAGAACAATAATTAGTAATGAGGGGGCCAGCATTCTCACTTTCATCGAGGCTGCGACCATGTTATACATATGCACAAATACTAATGCTGGGATAATTAGTAGTGACCACCAGCTAAATGCGTAGATTGATAAAACAATGCTAGCAAATAGAAGTGCAAAGGTAGCTAAAAATGCACCATATATAAATGTTTTAGATAAATATGGCCGTTCACCGGTTAGCTCATAAATTTCCTTATAGGAAAGCTTGAGATAAACCTCGCGTGCGTATGGCATGTCGATGCCAATCAATACATTTCCCTGTTTGTTTAATCGTTGGAACTCATGGAATTGTGCTTCTGTCATGACGCTCACTTGAATGTTAGATCACCTAGTGAAATTTACATGATAGTTATAAATCAGGTTCATCTTCCAAGTCAGTAGGGAGCCACTGAATTCTCGGGGAATTTGCGGCCCCCTGGTCGTCCGTTATCTTAGTGTGAAGAACACACTTCATCAACACTACCGTTTGCTGCTTGGCCTGGACGAGACGTAAGACGTGGTCGACGTCCGTTTGAAGCTGAAGGAGAAACGCGTGAGCATCACGCTGGCGTGCGAGTCGCGTCCCGAGTGCGGTGCGAACTGCACGGTCTATGACCACGCGGCCGAGCGAACCTGGGGGGGCATCTCGACATGATGCAGTTCGAGACGCGCTTGATGGCGCGGCTGCCGCGGCTTCAAAAACTTCAACTTAAACTATCGCGGCTTTGGTTGCTTCTCGCCCGTCGCACGAATGTAGTCTGGCCGACCGGATGCAACCTGCGTTCGCTCTTTGACAATTCGATTGAAATGCAGTGAGCCGCCGGGTTGCCAGCCCGGCGGCTCGGGATTAGTCAGTTTCAACGGTGGCACTATGCACGTGAACGAAGTTCTACACATCGACCAATCAGTATTTTCCTAATCCTGTTTAGTTATCTGGATAGCGGTAAACATGCTCCACCGCTAAAATCTTATCTGCCGCCTACTGTGAATGAATAGCAAGCCAGCCATTTCTCAATTGATTAATCGCTGGCCGCTTTACTAAGACCTGAGAGAATTAGAAATGCCTGCCACTCCTGAATTCGAAATCCTTTACGATGACCTACAAGAGGGCATGTGGCTCAAGTCGCTGCACCCGCGGTTCGAATCGGCATCATTGACTCCCATCACCGGGTCTGAGAACCGGAATGCCCAGATCACCCGCATCCTTCAGTACGATCGGCCAGACGCGATCGTAATTCATGACAACAAACCGATTCTCGTTATAGAGCGAACAATTGAAGTCCCAAGCGGGCACAATGTTGGTCAGCGATTCGCGCGACTTGCAGCTGCTGCTCAAGCTGACACACCAGTAGTGTATTTTGGTCCCTACGCAGCATTTAAGCATGGAGGTGACACACAGGGGCCTCGGTATATGAACTTGCGCCTTTTTTATGCGATGGACGCGGTTGAAAGAATCGAGAAAACTGCAGTCACGACAATTAATTGGCCCGTTGATAAGAGATACGAGATTGTGCGTGAGCAGTGGAAGGATGATCGCTTAAAAGAGTATCTGCAGGTATTCTTTGGATTGTACGACACCGGCGGAGTCGCTCAAGTCAACTCTGACTTCTGCAAGTCGTCATTTCACGACAGGCAGCTCGATGAACGTGCGAAATTCATTGCAGCAGAGGTCGAAAAGCCAGAGCAGTACAACGTGCCGCCCAATTCAGTAATCATCGACGACAATACGCGCATTGTGTCACTTACAACTTACCCTGAACACAAACAACTGCCTCTTGCTGAGACTGTGCTTTACAACGTTGGGATGCGATACATCCGATCTGATCCATACACAGGAATGGGGATGCTATACGAATACTTGTATGCGGGCGGTCCAACAAGGCGCACTCGCAATATGGTATTTCATTTCCCTGAGATATCTCACTCCATGTGGAAGACCGCCGCAGCTGGCAAGCGGCCACGAAAAGACATACGTTTATTCAAGCAAGTGGCTAATGCAATTCTGTTCTCCGATGCGATTGTTCTTGCAAAAGACTTGTAACTTGCGAGCCTGAGCTAACTACAACTATGCCGATCGACAGCCCTAAATATCATGAGTCCGAGGTACTGTTGCCAGACGAACTAAAGCCTATTTACCGACAACTCGTGCAAGAGTATGAGTATCTTACGTCAGTAAATTATGGAAGAGGTTACGTTGCATATCGCGTGCTTGCGGAACTAGTGCTAGCCGGATGGCGACCATCAGCAGCGAATCAAAGCGCGAGCGAAGCGCTACCGGTGCTTCCGAAAGAACAGTAGATCTTCGTCGCCCATTTTGTTTGCCCTTCGGTTTACACCTTGCCGCGTGGTGAAGGCAAACTCTTCAAAGCCTGCTTCGAGGGCGAGTTGTCGAGTAATTTCGGAAAGGTCAACTCTTACGCCCTTTACGAGCGGGTGGCCGACCATCAAAAAAATGTGCCGGCCTGGTTTAAGAACCCGATACGATTCGACTAACATTTCTTTATATGCCAATTGAAAGCGGCTAAGCACATTTGACGATTGACGTTGCCCACCAGTCAGTTGCTTATCAAGCGATTTTGGGTCGTGACCAAGCCATTTTAGGCTAATCGCTCCATACTCTGCATATGGTACTGAACCGATGTAGGGTGGATGAGTAACTACTGCATCAACGGATTCGTTCTCTAAGTTGGTGGCCTGCGCCGGTAGGTGTCGGACTTCAACAAATCCTTCGCAATTCGTCCCATCCAATGTTGCTACTGATGTGACAATCTCTTCGAGCCGCCGAAGAAATAGAGGAAGTGGGTCAGGTCGTGGTCTGCGGCTTTTGTCGTACATCACGTTCGGATAGCCACCAGCAGCATGACTGCATCGACGCACAATGTCGCTAAGCGCAACCATTGCCAAGTCGCGACAGACTGTGGAGTTAATGTCTTCTATAATGCGATGAAGCCATACCAATCGAATCAAGCCATCATTGTCAAACCACTTAACGAACCAGGGATCGGAAAGCCGAGGGTCACCATCGCATTCTGACAATAGTCGATGGTCACTTGAGTTGCCGTGCTGAAACAAGGGAAGTCCTTCTCCTTCCTCCAACTCTCCAATGCGATCGCGTAGAAGGCGGAGAAGATTATTGCGGCTAGTCGCGTCGATCGGTGTGCACTTAGTGCGTGCAATCAAGACTGCGAGTGGGTTCAGGTCGACACCGATAGCGCGACGCGACACTAGCGCCGCCTCTAATAGTGTCGTGCCCGAACCACAAAATGGGTCGAGCACGATCTCTGAAGGCAATGTAAGCAATTCTATGGCTTGTCGTGCAATTTGCGGGATAAATTTCCCGGAGTATCGATGTATCCCATGCGTGTACTCGCGAGTATCTGAATCAGCGAAATTCCAATCGCTATTCTCAATTGCTAGTCGAAGTGTGGCATTGTGCATCCGGACGGTCTTCATTCGGTTATCCATGAAATAGACTAAGAGCAACTGAATAGTGCTTGCTAGACGAATAACTGGCCAATTGATGGAGCATCATGACTTAAAGGGGGAACCACAGTTACTTCATTCAACGACTTGACTAAGAAGTGGCAAAAATCTGGGTTTGGTGGATGTGGGCTAGTCCAGCCAAATGCTAACCCTGGCACAACGACTAAGTTGCTGGGTGTCGCGACTAAGGGTATGGAACGATCTTGGGCAAAGGTGACAAGTGCTAAATCTAAGTGAGCACGTCTCTCTGTAAGTAACAGTCGGAGCTTAGCGGCATCGTCAGCGGAATAAGTAGGTTTCATCTCAATGACGAGCAAAACGCCATCACGCAACGCAAACAAATCAGGGACAAGCTTGTTTTCACTATGCCTTGAAGGATCGGGACAATTGTCTCCACACAACTCTGGGTCCATGACATTCAGAATGTGGCATTCATCATCGGTGCCTCCAGGAAACTGGCCTGCAACCAGCGACCAACCATATCGCTTTAGGTAGGCACGTACAGCACAATGAACTAATGACTCAGTAATACGCATGTTTATGCTTTCTTCCTGAAGAGAAGGATGTGCTCACCCTGAATGACACGTTCCTGCCAGGGAACTTGAGAATTCGTGTTATTGCATTTGAGTTTGTGAGATATCTTCTCGTATAGCTTCAGTCCATGCGAAGCAAATATTTCCGTTACGATTTCATCAGTAGGTACTAAGTGATCACCAATCATCTTGTTTCCAACAACAAACGCGACATGACCTCGCCTTTTTAGCCATTTTGTGAATCTGCCAGCAACAATCGACATGTCATCGAAAAAATGCATCATCATGTGCGCACGTTGGAGCAGCTTCTTTGGTGGGGCGTCATTTAGGCACGTACTAAAAAATGAGGCAAATGTCTTACTTATTGCTTGACAGCCAAAGTTCGGAACTCCAGCTTCGGCATCGCAAATGTATTCAGAGCCAATCACTCGTTGTCCGAATGCGTATGGATCTTCGCGAAGAAAAGGTGAGAGGCATCGATAGCTGAGTAAGTGAGAACGAAGGTAGCTTGATGCTTCCACACCATAGGGGGGCGACGTAACAATGCAGTCCAAAGTCCCTTCTTCAATTGGCGCTTCTCGCACGTCAGCGTTGATAACAGTACAAGAATCAGGCGGACCTATCGTACATGAATGTGAGCTTAAAGTTCGATCAATGTCATCATGCATCTTTTTAAGGGCTGAAGTTACAAGGTGAAGCACGTCGACATTCTCGCGGGGTGTCTTACGGTATTCGGCTCTGGCTACGTCTACGTCAACATTTCCGATGCTTCGCGTGCGGGATGATAGCGCGACGAGAAGTGCGTTACGCTCATATCCAGCTAGCGTGTTTGCGAACTCAAGAACGATTGAAACTCCTAGCATCGCTTCAGCCGTTAACCATTTTTCGTAGTTAGTGAACTTTTGCAGAATGTTGCCTGGACGGTTAACTACGGCGAGGTGATCAAAAGATGCACCTTTCGTGCTTGCGTGAAAATCTCTAAATCGATCTTCGAAAAAGTCTCTGAGCCCAACCGATATTCGCTTGAATGGTTCTGCCGTGACTGGAAATTGCGATTTCACGGCTGTGATCAGCTGAGATAAAGGGCATATTTCAATTCCAATCGCTTTGATTCCAAGTAAGCGTGCCTCGACCAACGTGGTTCCGCTTCCGGCAAAGGGATCACATACAACTGAGCCTTCTCCTAAGGCGAAGTGGTTAAGCAACGCGCGAACCAAATGCGGTGGAAAGCGACCAATGTACCGATGCCATCCGTGGGGACCATAGTTTGCGTTCCAATGCGCCGCGTGACTACGAGGACTCTCTAGCTGAAATTGCGATGTAGCACCCTTGATTCCGTCAACAGACTGCACAGATGATAGTCGATTTGCCAGAAGCTTTAGCGGAACCGCGCGCTTGCTTGAAGAAGTAGATTGCAGTTCATATAAGCGTTTAAAAAATGGGAGTTGGTTGCTCGGACCGTTGGCGACGTAGGGCGCTGGAATGCAACTGTATTCCTTCCCTTGCAGCGTAAGGGTTGCAGGTACGACCTCCGTGGGCGGCTTTTTCGTAGCCTGATCAATACCATCCGTGAACAGGGACAATTGTGATTCCGAAAGTCGAATACGTGGAATCTCGTCGAGGTTGGTATCACCATGGGTAATATTACGCAGACCGAGCTCTTCTAGTTTCTCTGCGGCAAGTGGGCTCGGGCGAGCCGATCCATTTTCCCAACGTAAAACCGTTACCTTTGAGACGCCAATCGCATCTGCAACATCTTGCTGGGTAAGGTTTTTCGTCGATCGAAATTCACGAATTTTAGTGCCAATAGTTGTCATGCTGTCCAGGTCCAAGCGAGGCAATGGTGTCAAGTGATACCCAGGGTCGAATGTTAGTCGATTTGCTCACCGTTATCAAGGTGCTTTGAGTGAATGACGGTTCATAGCAACAGGATTCCACCCCCAGTCTTGCGGGTTTTCTCGGCATTCACTGAAATGCGAAAAGCTCCCTTTAGTAGCATTTGGCCAAACTTATTTAAGGAAACGATTCTGCGAAAAGCAACGAATTATGGCCACCCGGTGCCGCATGCCTTGCAATGCCTCCGAATTCCTGGCTCCTGTGTGTGACAGCGGGTGGATTGGCCACCCGCGACACCAACCACTAGGAGCCAGAACGATGAACGCGAATAACAACGAACGGATGAATGGGGCGGTCGACCAAGAAGCTTTTGAACAGGTGATCCGCGACAACCTCTCGCCCGAGGGCGTCGCCGCGATCATCGCTTTCTTGCAACCGGCATCCTTCTACAAACCGGCCAATGAAGACGCGATGAAAGCCCTGCAGCAGGTCGAATGGTTCGCCAACACGTTGACCGAAATGTTGGGTGCTGCAGAACACAACCGTCTGATGAACGAGTTGGGTTTGTAAGCCGAAACGCGCTGCGAGCGCGTCGCTCGGCCGTGGTTGGCCGGGCCTGATGATGGCAGCCATTTCCATCGCGACCAGGAGAACGAACCATGACCGCGACAAAGACCAAGAGCCCCGCCAAGATGAAAACCGCCAAGGCGACCAAACCCGGCAGGGTGAAGGCAACGAAACCATCCGCCAAAGCGGACGCCAAGAAGCTGAGCCAGATCGAGGCGGCGGTTGCGGTGCTGACCAAGGCCGGCGAAACGATGAACTGCAAGGCGATGGTTGAAGCCATGACCAAGCAGGGATTATGGGCTAGCCCTGGCGGCGCGACGCCCGAGGCCACGCTTTACAGTTCGATCTTGCGAGAGATCAACACCAAGGGCAAAGACGCCCGTTTCAAGAAGGTTGATCGGGGCCAATTCGCATTGATTGGTCGCAAGTAGATCGCCAGAGCTCCTATCCAGAACGCACACGAGGCCGCCCGACGCGGTCTCGTGTCACGGTTGGCCATTACGACCCTTTTGCTTTAAATGCATTTGTCTCATTTCGTCAATAACACTGGCCTTGCCGTTCCTTGTGTACTGCCACCAAGTCCAACCGTTAGTGTGCGGTGTGCCACCAATTACGTAAGCGTCCGGTGAACCGCATCTTGTGTGGCATGTTAGGCTGGGATTTGTTTTATCACAACGAATCCTCGGAGCGAATTCATGTCCCAGCGTCGAGTGCCCCGGGATGCGGCGAAGGAAGCTTGGTGGCGTGAGCAGGT
>NZ_JBGSQY010000075.1:0-2439 GCF_041737835.1 Bythopirellula sp.
AATGTCGGCAACTCCCTAGCTGCCACCTCGAAGTTCGGGTGGCACCCCAACACTCTCTTGGATCAGGTTTGAAGAAATGAAAAACGCAATTGTGTTCTCGCTTGCGCTGGCCTTGCTGACCAGCAGCGCTGCCTTCGCTCAAGATGCTGCGAAAAAGGCTGGCAAGAAGAAGGGCGACCCCGCCAAGCAAATGGTTGCCAATTTTCTGAAGGGACTCGAGCCTGCCGAGCTGAGCGAAGATCAGAAAAAGGAAGTGGAAGAGCTGTTCACGAAAACAGCCAAGGAAGTGGTTGCCAAACGCAAGGAAGCAGAACTTCCTGCCGACATTTACAAGCAGCGGACCGAAGCGACCAAGGAAGCACGCGAAGCCGGCATGAAGGGCGAAGAGCTGAAGAAGGCCATCGACGCAAAAATTGGATTGAATGAGGAGCAAGCCAAATGTTGGACCGAAACTACAAAAATGCTCGAGAAGACCAAGCTCGCCGTAGGCAAGTTGCTCAAAGAAGAGCAGCTTGCAAAACTCGAAGGACCTTTGAAGAGTTCTCTGACAGGTGTCAAGCAAGCTCCTAAGAAGAAAAACAAGACAGACGCATAGTCTCAACTCAAGAATCGAGACCCTTGCAAAAAGACGAGGTTGTGGAATTTCCGCAACCTCGTTTCCATTATGGGCCGTCCAATGCGAGCGGATATTTGTTGGTTTTTCGATCTCTGTGCGCAATCCTGCGAGCTTGGAGCGTAGCGTGCCAAACCATCTGGATACGAAGTTTGGGGATGATGTCATCGAAACGCTGGCTGCGTTAGTGAGGATCAATAGCGTTAATCCGAACTATGTCGGAGGCGTGCCCGAACTTGAGATCGCGGAATTCATCGAGCAATTTTTCGCGCACAGAGGCATCGAGGTTCGGCGTCAGGATGTCTTCCCGAATCGCCCGAATGTGATTGCACGCATCCCCGGGAAGGACCCCAACCGGAGGATCGTATTCGAGGCCCACATGGATACGGTTAGTGTTGCTGGCATGAGCATCGATCCCTGGGATCCAGCCATCCGTGATGGAAGGCTTTACGGCCGAGGTAGCTGCGATACCAAAGGCGGAATGGCGGCCATGATGCATGCACTCGCCAGCCTCGCTCAAGAGAAGTCCACTCCCGCGTGCGACATCTTGTTCGCAGCCACCATCGATGAAGAGTATTCTTATCGCGGGGTATGGGCGCTGTGCAACGATCGACCGCTCGAAGCCGAAGCGGCCGTTATTGCCGAACCGACGTCACTTCAAGCCGTTATCGCCAGCAAGGGCGTCGTGCGATGGAAGATTGAAACGCATGGAAAATCGGCTCATTCCTCGAAACCGCATTTGGGAGTGAATGCCATTGAAAACATGGCCCGCATCATCACTGAGCTTGAGGACGACACTCGGAAACTCGCGCACCACCAACACCCATTACTCGGACCAGCCACTTGTAACATCGGAGTCGTCCGCGGCGGAACACAAATTAACTTTGTTCCAGATCGTTGCGAGATCGAAATCGATCGACGCATGTTGCCCCACGAAACTACGGAACAAGTGCTGGCTCACTATCAAGCGCTGCTCGAAACCTTGGCCGCACAGCACAACGACTTCGAGTTCACGATGCACCCTCCGATGCTGACCGATTGGCCACTGGAAACGGACCCTGCCAATCCAGCCGTTGAAAAAATGGTAGCCGTACTTAACTCGCTAAAGCTCGACAGCCAGTTAATGGGTGTACCCTTTGGAAGCGACGCCAGCAAGTTCGGCTTGCGCGGTATTCCCAGTTTGATCCTTGGGCCGGGCAGCATTGACCAAGCCCATTCAGCAATCGAGTACATTGAGTGTTCGCAAGTTATCGCAGCTGCAGAAATCTATCGCCGCTACATGCTTGCCTTTGACCAAATTTTGAAACCTATTGTCAGGAGCTTGCCATGAGTTCGAACCAACGCGTCTCACGCAGAGAGTTTGCGGCCGTCGCCACTGCCGCCGGAGCTGCTTCGTTGCTGATGCGCGATCCCGTGCTCGCAGCATCACCCGCCGCAGCACGCAACATCGACGCTCATGTGCATGTGTGGACACCTGATACGACGAAATTTCCACTAAGTTCGGAATTTTCCGTCGCCGATATGCAACCGACCAGTTTCACGCCAGAGCAGTTATTCGGGCACTGCAAGCCGCAGGCTGTCTCTCGTATCGTTTTGATTCAAATGAGTTTCTACGAATACGACCACAGTTACATGCTTAAAGCCATGCAAGAACATCCGGGCGTTTTTTCTGGTGTCGCATTGATCGATTACCAAGCTAGCGAAGTCGTCGATCGCATGCACGAACTCGAGTCCCAAGGAATGCGAGGATTTCGCTTGCACTCTCATGGCGACGCGGAGCAATGGGTTTCTAGCGCGTCGATGGCCAAGCTCTGGAGGGCTGCAGC
>NZ_JBGSQY010000056.1:0-1638 GCF_041737835.1 Bythopirellula sp.
AAGCGCGAAGAACCTGTTGCAATATCTGACACTTCGACAACAAGACTTGAGATCGCTACAGGAGGAGCTTTCTAACCGTGGCCTCTCTTCTTTGGGGCGTTGTGAAGCAAACGTGTACGCCACGTTGACGGCAGTCATTGAAATTCTCTGTCGACTGGTGGGGCACGAGCAACCGGAGAAACACGAGCTCACGGAAATTGATTTCGATCAAAGCCGTCAGCTTATCGACAGATCGACATCGGCAATGTTCGGGCCTCGGTCAGCCGTGGGTGGAGCACATATTATGGTGACCATGCCGAGCGAAGCCGCTGACGACCTCGGTCTGGTGTGTGACCTGGTCGCACAGGGGATGGATTGCATGCGTGTCAATTGTGCACACGACGATGCGTCTGTCTGGAAACGAATGGTCGACAACTTGCATCGTGCCAGTGATGAGCAAAATCGACATTGCAAAATCTTAATGGACCTCGGCGGACCCAAACTTAGGACTGGTGCAATCGAAGCTGGCCCCGAGGTGCTGAAGTGGCGTCCAAGACGCGACGCATTTGGGCGTGTGATTGCTCCGGCGAGGATTTGGTTTCGCGAAGAAGGCTCGACCGCGGTGTCTCCACTTCCCGTCGACGCATCAGTCCCCGTGATCGCGGAGTGGTTCCCTGTCGTTCAGCCCGGCGATGAGATTAGATATTCTGACGCACGCGGACGTTCGAGGCGTGTGCGAATCATTCAATGCAGACCGGAGGGATTTTTGGGCGAGGCCGATCGCACAAGCTACATCATCTGCGACACGCAATTGAAGCTCCACTCGTCGAAACAGAAGACACATTACAAGCCAGGGTACCCTGGAACGTTGCCTTCGATTGAACAGTACTTAGTGCTGCGTCGCGGTGATCGACTCTTACTGGGGAATGATTTCATGGTCGGCTCGCCAGCGAAGCACGATGAGCATGGCCAAATTGTTCACCCGGCAACGATCGGCTGCACGCTCCCGTCGGTGCTCCGTAACGTCAAAGTTGGGGAACGGGTTCTGTTTGACGATGGCAAGATAGCAGCCTGTATCCAGACCCTCGATGAAAATCACGTTGAACTGGAAATCACCAATGCGAGCCTCAGTGGAACGAAACTTCGAGCTGATAAGGGAATCAATCTGCCGGACTCAAAGTTGCAGCTTGGAGCTCTGACGGATAAGGATATCGAGGATCTTGCGATCGTCGTGCAACACGCTGACATGGTCGGCTACTCTTTCGTGCGTAGCGCAGAGGATGTCGAGCGACTTCAAAGCGAACTTGCGAGACTTGGACGCCCGGACATGCCGATTGTGCTTAAAATCGAAAACCGCCAGGCATTCGAGCATCTCCCATCGCTCTTGCTGGCCGCGATGCAAAGTCCTGCCAGCGGAGTGATGATCGCGCGTGGTGATCTTGCGGTGGAACTCGGATGGCAGCGTTTAGCGGAGGTGCAGGAAGAGATCTTGTGGATGTGTGAGGCTGCGCACATGCCGGTCATCTGGGCGACCCAGGTATTGGAAAGTTTGGCAAAATCCGGGATTCCTTCACGGGCCGAGATCACCGACGCCGCAATGAGCGTGCGTGCCGAATGCGTGATGCTCAACAAGGGCCCATACATACTTGAAGCCATGCG
>NZ_JBGSQY010000038.1:0-50655 GCF_041737835.1 Bythopirellula sp.
ATTGGTTCACTTGCGCGCAGTGAAGTCGGGCGACGACTTTGAAGCGAGAGTTTGTGAACGATTCTTGAGAGTTTTAATAATTTGCTTTGGACTTGAGCAGAATATTTGACGATTGTTTTATTCATCCTTATCCTTCACAGAATCGTAAGCTTCTCTCTCATTTCAACCAGCGGCCCACCCATCAATAATTTATAAAGCCGCGACCGTCGGTCGCGAACGCAACACGAATTCGCCTCGGCCGCGAACTTAACGATCAGGAGTAACGAGAGCTGACAAACCGCACGAGCAACTTAGCAAACTGCTAGCGAACAGGCTCTGTTTTTCAATTCTACGTGGCTTCCCTTGCTTTCTAAGCGCCCTGAGGGAGAGCCAAATTTTCAACTAGGGCGCGATCACGGAAGGAGCCCATAAGACTATGGCTACTAAGAAGAAATCTGCTAAGAAGGCCGCCCCCAAGAAGGCTGCAAAGAAGTCCCCAAAGAAAAAGGCTGCTGCTAAGAAGCCAGCCGCCAAGAAGTCGCCGAAGAAGAAGGCTGCTACAAAGAAAGCCGCTCCGGCCAAAAAGAGCCCCAAAAAGCGTGCTGCTGCCAAGAAGCCAGCCGCCGCTCCTGCCCCCACCGCCTAGTTCGGTCGGGTCAGAATCGTATCGAACCGATTGCGTCCTGCAGGACGCGATCGGTTTTTTTGTTGGTTGATTGCCGCAAGGTTCTATTCAAGCGGCCCCTCAACTCGCTGGCAATGAACTGCGGCGAGTTACAAATTTACTGAGCTCCCGCAGCCATACCACTGAACTGGCTACGACGGTGCAGAACAGCCAATCTCCGAAGCTCAGGTTCGTGGTTGAAAACGCCTTTTGCAGGAAAGGTATGTAAACCACCGCAATGTGCAGCACCAACGACAGACCTACCGCGCCCCATAACAGTGGATTGCGAAACAGGCCGTGAAAGGCGCTCACCTCATCTGAGCGGGCATTAAATACGTTGAACAGCTGAAACATCATCAGAGTGGTGAAGGCCATCGTTTGAGCGTATCGCATGTCGCCGCTGCCTTCGATCAGGCCGCCGGCTAGTGACGCATCAAGCACCGCGAGAGTTCCCACGGCCATGATCACCCCGACAAAAAAGATGCCTCGCCACATGCGGCCTGTGATGACCCCTTCATCTTGTGGACGCGGGGGACGTAGCATCAAACCCTCATCCGCCGGGTCGACACCGAGCGCCAAGGCAGGCGCTCCATCGGTCACCAGATTGATCCACAAAATTTGCGTGGCCAACAGCGGCAGCACCACGGCTTCCCCCTCGGCATGAAGTTCAATGACTCTGGCCAGTAGGACGCCAAAAAACATCGTCAGCACCTCGCCGATGTTCGACGAAAGCAGGTAGCGCAGAAACTTGCGAATGTTCGCGAAGATGGCCCGGCCCTCTTCGACGGCCGCGACGATGGTCGCGAAATTATCGTCCGTCAGCACCACGTCGGCCGCTTCCTTGGAAACATCCGTGCCGGTGATCCCCATCGCGATGCCGATATCCGACTTTTTCAGCGCGGGGGCATCGTTCACCCCGTCCCCCGTCATCGCGACCGTGTTGCCGTCACGTTGCAGTGCTTTCACGATGCGCAGCTTGTGTTCGGGATTCACCCGCGCATAGACCGACACTTCCCGCACGGTTTCGAGCAGGACTTCGTCGGACATGGCCTGGAGTTCGGAGCCGGTGACGGCACGAGCTTCGTTTGCAATCCCGAGTTCCACCGCAATCACGGCCGCCGTCTTGGGATGATCGCCCGTGATCATGATCGGGCGAATGCCGGCGCTCTTCGCTCGTGCGACGGCCTCGCGAGCTTCCTCGCGCGGGGGATCGATCATGCCAATGAGGCCTAGAAAAGCGAGTTCCTGTTCAACGCTATCGTCCATTTCATCTGGCTTGAGCGCGTCCGCAGCGAGTTTGCGCGCGGCCACCCCCAGGGTCCGCAACGCTTGGCCTGCTAGTTCTTCATTGGCCTGAACGATCTGCGCGCGACGCTCCGCGGTTAGCTTTTTGGACTGCTCTCCCACGTATTCGTGAGTACAGCGAGCTAACAGCACATCCGGCGCGCCTTTGGTGAAAATTAGCAAGTTTTCCTGGAGTTCAGCATCGGCGTGGACGGTCGTCATGAGTTTGCGTTCGGATGAAAAGGGAACCTCACCGAGTCGCTCGTATCGTGCGTCGAGTGATGCAGTCTCAAGACCCGCCTTGCGCGCCGCCACAATGAGCGAACCCTCTGTCGGGTCACCCTGCACCAGCCAACGCCCCTCGCGCTCCTGCAACACGGCGTTGTTTGCACGGTCGGCGACCGTCAGCGACATGTCCAGCTCCACGCGCAACGCCCCTTCGAGCGGCGACCCTCCCTCGACCTCAACTTGTCCCTCAGGGGCATATCCGGTCCCTGAGAAATTCACTCGGCCGCTGGCCGTAACAACAACTCGCACCGTCATTTCATTTTTCGTAAGCGTGCCGGTTTTGTCCGAGGCAATGACATCCGTCGAACCGAGTGTTTCCACCGCTGCCAGATGACGCACAATCGCTTGCCGCTTCGCCATCCGCTGCACGCCCAAAGCGAGAACCGCCGTCACCACTGCGGGCAAACCTTCGGGCACCGCAGCCACCGCGAGCGCCACCCCCAAAATGAGCACATCAAAGAGAGCAGAGATACCGCGCACATTCTCAACGAAAATGATTGTGATGATCATCACCACGGCGATTGCCACGACGACGATGCCAAGCACCCTGCCGACCTGATCGAGTTCCTTTTGCAGCGGCGTCGATTCCTCGGGAGTCTCTTGCAGCATCCCGGCGATGCGTCCCATCTCGGTTTGCATGCCCGTGGCCGTGACCACGGCCATGCCATGACCATAGGTGGCTGCCGTGCCGCTAAAGACCATGTTGTGACGGTCACCAAGGCTTACCTCCCCGGAAAGTGGTGGCACGTCTTTCGACACCGGCAGACTCTCGCCGGTAAGCGCCGCTTCGGCCACCTGAAGCGAGGCCGATTGAACCACGCGAGCATCGGCGGGAATGGTATCGCCCTCTTCGATGAGCAACAGATCACCCGGTACGATCTCCGTGGCCGGCACACTCCGCTGCTCGCCATCGCGAATCACCACAGCTTCAGCCGCCGACATCGCCCGCAACGCCGCCACCGCAGCTTCCGCTCGGGCTTCTTGCACGTAGCCCAGAATGGCATTGATCAGAACCACGCTGAAAATGGCAATCGCTTCATAGGGCAACGCCGATTCCCGCTCGTAGAGCCAAAGTCCAGTCGAGATCCCGGTCGCTATGAGCAACAAGATCACGAGAGTATCTGTAAACTGCGCGAAGAATTTCTTCCAACCAGGCACGGGAGGCTCGGCTATCAATTCGTTCCGGCCATATTGATCGAGTCGTTCCTGGGCTTTCGATTCCGAGAGACCCCGTTTTCGATCAGATCCCAAAGCCGAGAAAACTTCGTCATCCGATAGTAGATAAGGCGTGTCCAAAACACTTCCTGCTTCCTTGGCGATCAGTTTGCGATCCATCATGCACCCCTGACTCGCCGTCCGCCAAGATATACAAAAAAGTTCACCGTCAATTCGAAATGAGATCCGCTTCTAAAGGTAGCATGCGTCTCCGGCTCAATAAATGCACGACTTGGAGAGAATTGCTACAATGAAGGGTTTGGCGGATGAAAGATGAAATAAACTTATGCTTATTCAAGTTGGCTTCGAAGCCAGTTTCGATTTTTCCCAGCCAACGGCCGTGATCGTTATGGGTTATCTGCACCCCGAGCGGACCTCGACGATTCGCCAACTCAACCCCTTAACAGTCGCCCCCGCCGTCCCCATCAACGAATACTTCGACACCTACGGCAACCTCTGCGGTCGCGCGGTCGTGCCTGCGGGTCGTGTGAGCTTTCGCACCTTAGCCATTGTCGAAGACACTGGCCTCGTCGATGAGCTTGGGCTGAATGCCTTCCAACACCAAGTGCAGGACCTTCCTTACGACGTACTGCAATTCTTGCTCCCAAGCCGTTATTGCGAAGTCGACAGCGAACTGCGTGACATTGCCTGGGCCCGCTTTGGTAAAGAACCGGCGGGCTGGCCCGTCGTGCAAGCCGTCTGCGATTTTGTCCATGGGCATATCCGTTTCGACTATATGCGGGCTCGTGCGAATCGCACCGCGCTTGATGTGTTCCGCGAACGGACCGGCGTCTGCCGCGACTACATGCATTTAGCGATTGCGTTTTGCAGATCGCTCAACATCCCCGCACGATATTGCACGGGCTATCTGGGCGACATCGGCGTGCCTCCGGTGCACGACCCGATGGATTTCAGCGCGTGGTTTGAAGTTTATTTGGGTGGTCGGTGGTACACGCTCGACGCACGCAATAACACACCGCGCATCGGCCGCGTGCTGATGGCTCGTGGTCGTGATGCCGCCGACGTTGCGCTGACGACGACGTTCGGCATGAATACGTTGCACGACTTTCACGTTTGGGCTTACGATCTTCCAGCGTAAGAATTGAACCTGCTGCAATTGGAATCATTGGCTGAGCACAATCCACTCAGCGCGGTCGCGCGTGAGACAATTCTTACTAATCCCAAAGAAACCCTATAATAAAAAGGCGATAAAGCGCACCTATAACCCGTGTATTGGCAACAATGTGTTTAATGGTGACTTGTAAATAAGTACTCTTAGGCGTATGGTTGATATGCCGAATTCTTCTTACACCGACCAGGCAGTTGTTTGGTCGCTGACTCGATAAGCCTCACTCGGCGGGCATTTGAACCGGGCGATTTTGCTTCCTACTTCAACCACGCGTTGAATCTCCATTCGCTCGTTTGGACCATGCCGTCCAAGTCCTAATTGGTATTGTTGCCAGGCTAGTATGGCTTCGAATATCGCATGCTCCTTTCTAGCGATGAAGAAAGTGGTGGTGATTCGTGATGCGTACCATACGTCCGCTCTTTGTTTCCACGTATCCGCCTGAAGCATGCGGCCTCGCGACGTTCACAAAAGATTCGGCGGATGCCGTCGATGCGGTCGCTGATTGGCCCGTGTCCTCGGTGATGGCCATTCAAAAACTTGAAGAACTTCCCGGCGACGATCCGCGCATCGTACACGTCATCGACAACAATCGTGCGAACGCTTATCGCCACGCGGCTGAAGTAGCCAACGACGGTCCTTGTGACGTTGTCAGTTTGCAGCACGAGTTTGGACTATACCCCGACGAGTGGGGCAAGCGTGTCATCGACTTCATGCACGAGTGCCGTAAGCCGGTCGTCACAACGTTTCATACCTTGCTGACAAAACCAGACTCATTGCCACGCCGCATCATCCAAGAGATTGCCGCTAAGAGCCAAGGCATCGTGGTGATGACCGACATCGCGGCCAAGTTGCTCCATAGCGTTTATCGAGTCCCCACGGCAAACGTGCATGTGATTCCGCATGGCGTGCCGACGGTGCCTTTTGAACGCGATGACTCGCATAAAGCACGATTAGGTCTCGCGGGTCGCAAGATGATTTGCAGCTTCGGCCTGATCAATCCGGGCAAAGGACTCGAGTACATGATCGAGGCGATGCCTCGCATCGTCGAGGAGTGTCCCGAGGCGATCTACTTGATTGTGGGTGCCACGCATCCCCAGGTGAAAAGAGATTCTGGAGAAAAGTATCGCGATAGTTTAGTGGACTTAGCTCAAAGGCGGGGCGTCGCGAATCATGTGCGGTTCGTGAATAAGTACCTGGATTTGCCAGGTCTGTTGCAACACCTGCAGGCCTGTGATGTGTTTGTCACGCCCTATCAAGGCGCCGATCAGATCGCGAGCGGGACATTGGCCTACGCCTTGGGTGCCGTGGGCTCGGTGGTCAGCACACCCTACTTGTACGCGAAAGAGATTTTGGCTGAGGGACGCGGATTGTTAGTTCCTTTTGGCGGCAGCGATCAATTTGCCACGGCGACTTTGCAATTTCTCAAAGACCCGCAGTTTCAACTGGAAACACGACGCCGTGCCTACAAATATGCAAAGTCGATGTTCTGGCCCGTTGTCGGACAACGCTACTTGGAGTGCTTCAAGAAGTACGGACAGGTCAGCAAGCATCCGGTCAATCGTGTTGAATACGCCCTTACGCCCGCGAACGGCTTAGGCCATCTCGCTGCACCCCTGCATGGAGGTTGAGAATGATAAATCGTATCGAACTTTGTTTAGAACATCTCGATCGCATGACAGACTCGACCGGTCTGATTCAACACGCGATCTACAGCATTCCGCGCCGCGAGAGTGGCTATTGCACTGACGACAATGCCCGTGCCCTGCGCATCTGCGTACGCTTGTGGCAACACCAGCCAAGCCAAGCGATGCTTAACCGTATCACGACATACTTGAGCTTTGTCGAGCATGCCCAATCGCCCGGTCGGGGATTTCATAATTTCATGGACTACGACCGTAGCTGGCTCGACGCCGAAGGCTGTGGCGACTGCCAAGGCCAAGCGGTGCTGGCACTCGCGGAAGTGTTGGGAAGCGATCTGCCTGAGGGTTATCGGCTCTTGGCACGCGAGCTGATCAACGCCGTGCTGCCAGCTCTTGCCGATTTACGCAGCCTGCGTGCCCAAGCTTATATCATTCTCGCCTGGGGTCATCTCCGCGCCAGTGGGGTTAAGGAGATTAACCTGCTCGAAAGTGTGGCTTGGTCCGCAACAAATCGACTCACGGAATGCTACGATCGTTCGTCGCGCCCCGATTGGCCCTGGTTCGAGTCGAAAATGACTTACGCCAATGCCGTTTTGCCTCACGCGATGATGATCGCCGCCCAACGCTGGCCCCAAGAAAAATTTCACATGGTGGCATTGTCATCCTTTGCATTTCTTGAACACACCACGACGGTTAACGGTTTCTTTCAACCGATTGGCAATCAGGGTTGGTTTGAGCATGGTGAGGAAAAAGCCGCCTACGACCAACAGCCCGTCGAGGCCGCGACGATGGCCGACGCATCACTCGCAGCGCATGAGCTTACGAACGACAAAAATCATCTCGTCACATTTCGGCGTGCCCGGGAATGGTTCTTTGGAGAGAATAGCCAACGGCAGTCACTTGTAAATCCTGAAAACCATTCGTGCTTTGACGGACTCGCGGCCGCAGGAGTCAATCGTAATCAAGGAGCCGAGTCGACCCTCGCTTATCTGTTCGTCGCCGTCCTAGACTCCACGATGGAAACGATGCCCCTTAACAAGCGCCAATTCAAAGGTGCCTAAGGCATTTCAGTGAAACACAAAACACATTTCATATTGCCGACATAACCACGGAGGGAAGGAAACCAAGATGCTTATAGAACGTAAACGAGCCCCAGCATTTCCCGAGCTATTTCAACGCCACGCGGACAATCCGATTTTGACTGCCGCCGATTGGCCCTACCCAGCGCATACGGTCTTCAATGCCGGCGCGTGTCAGCTTGGTGATGAAACAATCTTGCTCGTCCGCGTGGAAGATCGCCGTGGACATTCTCATTTAACCGTAGCTCGCAGCCGCGACGGGGTTTCCGACTGGCAAATTGACGAGAAGCCCAGCTTCGCACCCAGCCCCGATCAATTCCCCGAAGAAACCTGGGGCGTCGAAGACCCGCGGCTTACATGGGTCGAAGATCGGCAAGAATGGTTGATCGCCTACACCGCATTCTCTCATAGCGGCCCACTCGTTTCGTTGGCAGCAACCAAAGATTTCAGGACCTTCAAACGGCTTGGCCCCGTGATGCCTCCCGATGATAAAGATGCGGCCGTGTTTCCACGGAAATTTGGCGGCCGCTATGCCATTTTGCATCGGCCGGTTTCGGCAGGCAGCTCGGGCGCGCATATTTGGCTCTCTTTTTCTCCCGATCTCAAACATTGGGGCGATCATCACGTGTTGATGCATGCACGGCGTGGCGCTTGGTGGGATGCCAACAAAATCGGACTCAGCCCGCCACCACTCGAAACGCCCGAGGGATGGCTGATGCTGTATCACGGCGTGCGGCATACTCCGGGCGGTTGTCTATATCGCCTGGGTTTGGCCCTGCTGGACTTGGAGAACCCCACTCATGTGCTTCGCCGCAGCGATGACTGGATCTTTGCCCCCGAGGAACCTTACGAACGACAAGGCGACGTCAACGGCGTTGTCTTCCCCTGCGGTTGGGTCCACGACAAAGCGAGTGGCGAGATCCGCATGTACTACGGTGGGGCCGATTCCTGCATTGCGTTGGCAACAACACAAGCATCTCTGCTGCTTGAGTACTTACTTGCTTGTCCCGTACCAACTGATTCCAGCAATTACGTCCCAAGGGGATTAGCAACATAAGATGAGCACAATCAAAGCCGCGTATGCCTTGCATTACAACCCAGACTATTCTGGCGATCGCCATCCTTGGCATTGGTATTCGGGCACGACCGTCGACGACCTAGAACGCACCTCGGCCCATGCTTCCGAATCGGAGGCACTCGAATTCCTCGGTGAAAACTTATTCAAAGCAGCCCGACAAAAGCGCGAGCGCACAGAACACTAAGATCATTTTTTCGATTGATTAACAATGTCCCCTAATTGTTCGTATGCGAACAATGCAATCGAGGCAACCATGTCACTTCTCGACCAACTCCCCGTGAGCACCACAGCCTTCACGCTCGCAACGCTGCTAGCGCTGTGGGTCGTAAGTCTGATCTACAGCCACAATCGATCACAAACAGTTCCAATCGCCACAAAAAAAGTGAGCAGTAAAGCGGGCAACAGTCGTATGCTCGACGATCGCCACCGTAAATAAATGTGCGTTCTCCCAAGAGTCTCAAGGGCCGTTTAGTACGGCAGTCTTAGTCAAGAAAAGGGTATTGCTATGAAGAATCTATTATTGTCGATGTTTGTTTTGAGTTTATTTGCGGTCGTCGGGTGCGGCGAAAAGACTTCCACAACCGAGGAAACCACCGTCTCGACGCCCGGCGGCACCACGACCGTCACGACTGAAAAAGAAATTGAGACGACGGGTGATAATCCTCCCGCCGTACAACCATAAGCCTTAGGGATCGCAGCTGAAAATCACTCGCGAAAAATCGCGAAAACTAAGCTGTTCCTAAATCATCCAATTTTTTCTCCCGGAACAAACCTTATGTTCTTCGGCGTTGTGTGGCATTATGCACTCTGACAATTGTCGTTGCTAACAAACACGACTCCTGCCACACGCATCACACATCAATGACATCCGAGACCCGAAAACCAGAACTTCCGAACGCGCCGATTCATCGCCTGCTCGGCCCCTTGCGCAGGTACATGGCCATCGAAGCCACCAGTGGCGTCTTACTGGTTCTCTGCGCGGCCATTGCGCTGGCCATCGCAAATTCTTCATGGGCGGACGAATTCTCAGCATTCTGGGAAACGCATCTGCGTATCGGTATCGGCCGGTGGGAGATCAATGAATCCTTGTTGCATTGGGTCAATGATGGGCTGATGACCATCTTTTTCTTCGTGATCGGTTTGGAGATCAAACGCGAGATCGTCGACGGGGAACTCAATGACTTTCGGAAAGCGGCCCTGCCACTCATGGCGGCCCTCGGTGGCATGGTCGTGCCCGCAACTCTCTACTTGTTATTGATTGGTAACCACGAAAGCGGGCGATCGGGCTGGGGCATCCCGATGGCGACCGACATTGCGTTCGTGGTCGGATTCCTAGCCCTGCTGGGGCGACGCGTACCACTAGGCCTCAAGATTCTTCTCCTGGCACTGGCGATTGTCGACGACATTGGAGCCATCCTAGTCATTGCTGTCTTCTACTCCGAGGGAATTTCAATCGTGGCCATGGTGGTGGCAACCACGGGTTTGGGTGTCACGGTCCTCTCGCATTGGATGGGGATCCGGAGTATCGGAGTTTATCTTCTGATAGGAACGGCGATTTGGGTGGCCATGTTTCATTCGGGCGTTCACCCGACCGTCGCGGGCGTGTTGTTGGGCTTGCTGACACCTGCAACCGCGCTCCTTCCCCGAGTCACTGTCCTGGATGCGCTGGAGGAATCCATCGGCGACGGTGAACCCGACGATTTGCCGCGGGAATTGAAATCAGTTGGGCGATTGAAGTGGATGATGGGGGAAACGATGTCCCCGCTCGACAGGCTTGAGAAAGCTCTTCATCCCTGGGTCGCGTTTGTTATTATGCCACTCTTTGCCCTGGCCAATGCAGGCGTGACGATCGACTTGCGAGCCGTCACTCATCCTATCTCTTGGTCCGTGGCACTGGGTTTGGTCTTGGGCAAACCGCTAGGAATCTTTCTCTGTAGCTGGCTCGCGGTCCAGATCGGGCTGGCCAAGCTGCCCACGGGGGTGACTTGGAAATCGATCGCCGGGGCAGGCTGCCTTGCGGGAATCGGCTTTACAATGTCGCTCTTTATCGCGAGCCTGGCATTTGAAGGCGACCTGTTGAGCGCAGGAAAGATCGGTACCCTGCTTGGCTCTTTCGTGAGTGCCGTCCTGGGCCTCACGCTTCTGACCCTGTTCCTACCGCCCGCTCTGGCGACCACGAGCGAGTGAAAGCCGAGTTAGAAACGGGGACACACGTCGCTGCGTCCCGCGGAATTGACCTAACTCCCATTTGCTGCTAGCCTTGCTGAGTCGATTTGGCCTAAATTTAGCCCCAACCTCCCTAACAATCCTGCATGTGCCTTGGTAACTGATCGCGTCTCTAGCGGCGAGTCCGCAGAATCACCCCCTGTTCTTACATTTGATCAGCTCGGCCTGTCGGACGTGATGTTGGCCTCGCTCGCCGACGCCGCTTACCACAACCCCTCGCCCGTGCAAGCCGGCATCATTCCCCGTGCGCTCGCCGGAAAAGATGTTCTGGGCCAAGCCCGCACCGGTACCGGCAAGACCGCCGCATTTTCGATCCCGATTCTCGAACTGCTGGAAGAAGGCAAAGCCGGCAGCCTGCCCCGCGCGTTGGTGCTTGTTCCGACGCGTGAACTCGCCGTGCAAGTCAAAGACGAAATGAGCAAGCTTGCCAAGGGCCGCAAGACGCGCTGCATCGCGGTCTATGGCGGCAAGCCGATCCGTCAGCAAATCACCAAGCTCACCAAGGGATCCGACATCGTCGTGGGCACCCCCGGCCGCGTGATCGACCTGCTCGCCCGCAACGCGCTCAATCTCAACGAACTGCAATTCGTCGTGCTCGACGAAGCCGACCGCATGCTCGACATCGGTTTCCGGCCCGACATCGAAAAGATCTTACGCCGCTGTCCCAAAGAACGGCAAACGCTGCTCTTGAGCGCGACCGTGGCCCCAGCCATCGAGCGACTCGCCCAGCGCTACATGATCGAACCCGAGGTCATGGACTTTTCCCCCAAGAACAAATCCGTCGACACGATCGAACAGCGATACTTTTCGGTCGATGAAGAACGCAAGTACGATTTGCTTGTCCGCTTACTTCATCGCGAACAGCCCGAGCAGGCCATCGTATTCTGCCGGACGAAGCGCGGCACGGATCGGTTGCACAATAAGCTCTCCAAGAAACTGCCCGACATCGACGTCATCCACGGCGACTTGCCCCAAACGGCTCGCGACCGCGTGATGCGCAAATTCCGCGATGGCGACGTGACGATTCTGATTGCCACCGACGTCGTCGGCCGTGGTATCGACGTTTCCAATATCTCGCACATTATCAATTACGATCTCCCCCAGTCGTCGGATGATTATGTCCACCGCGTGGGACGCACCGGCCGCATGGGCCGCGAGGGTGTGGCTTATTCCTTCGTCACCCCCGAGCAAGGGATCGAGCTCACCCGCATTGAAATGCTGATCAACACGCTCCTCAAACGCGACGAAATTGAGGGTTTTCTGACCGTAGCCTCGTCCGCTCCGCCGCGCGAAGCACCAGTATCCACTGAGGACAAGCCCGCCGAGCCTCCCAAACCGGCACCTCCCGGCCAGCGCCCCCGCCGCCGTCATCGCCGCGGACTTTAAAAGTTAGCCGGTATCGTCCCGATACCGTTCAAGTCGGGGTCGTGACGACCTGGCTCGCGGATAGCTGCGATGGAACCACTTTCCGCCGGTCGGTACAATAAAAACATCCCTAGCCGCGATTCAACGAATCGCCGGGAATCTGCGATCTGTTGAATCGCGGCTACTTGCAGAGATCTTTATGAAATTGGTTTTGCTCGGCACAAGCGGCTATCACCCCAACGATCGGAGGCAGACCGCTTGCCTGATGCTGCCCGAATTGGGCGTGGTCTTCGATGCCGGCACGGCCATGTTTCGCGTCGCCGATCACGTGCAAACTGACACGCTCGACGTGTTCCTCTCGCACACCCACTTGGATCACTGCTTTGGCCTGACGTTCATGTTCGATATTATCCCCGCCGGGCCGCTCAAGCGCGTGACCGTCCACGGAGAAGCCGACAAGCTGCAAGCCATCCGCGAGCATCTGTTCCACGAAGAGTTGTTTCCGGTCGATCCACCGTTCGAGATGCAGCCACTCGCGGGCAAAATAAAACTTGCCGACGGCGCGATCCTCACGCATTTTCCCTTAATACATCCCGGCGGGTCAGTCGGCTTTCGCATCGATTGGCCAGACCGCTCGCTGGCGTATGTCACCGACACCGTGGCCGCCAAGAATGCCGATTACCTCAAGCACATCCGCGGCGTCGATCTCTTGGTCCACGAATGCTTCTTCTGCGACGATCAACCCGAGCAAGCCGAACTCACCGGCCATAGCTGCCTGATGCCCGTGGTAGAACTCGCCGCCGCCGCCGAAGTGAAGAAGCTGGTGCTCGTACACATCAATCCGGTGTACAACGAAGACGAATGCTACGATCTCGCCGCAGCAAGAAAAATCTTCCCCGAAACATCAATCGGCATCGATGGCATGGTGGTGGAGTTCTAGGTGCTGGCGGCTTAGCAACTCTGCAATAGGCCACGGAAGAACACGGATTGAACGGATGGTCGCAGATTGAATTGACTGACTTTTGATCAAATCCGTGCATATCCGCCTAATCTTTGTTCATCCGCGGCTAAGAATTCCTAATCACTCTAATTCGTGAAGCAAAAATAGCAGCCACCAGCGCAAGAATTACGCCACTCGGTTCGGGCACCGTCGGCGTTAACAAGTAGCCCATTTGCCCGAATCCAAAATCAGGAACCGACCCATTGCCGAAAATCTGCCCGGTCGAGTTCGCGTAGAAAGCTTCGGAGAGCTTTTCCCAGCCGTTGGCCGGCAAACCGCCGATGACAAGCGAACCCAAATCCCACAGGCCATCATCGATCGAATACAAAAACGCCTTACGCTCATGCAAGTTGAATTGAGGTGATGGGTAGTAGTAACCAAGGACGAGTCCGTCTTCACCGAGAAACTGAACCGACGAGAAATCAAACCCATTAGTCCCATGGATAGGTTTAATCGGAATCGTCGTGCCAAGCGTTGGATCGTAAAGCCAGCTATCAATTCCAATCACCTGGCTAAATTCATCGTAGCGTATGGATTCTCCTGTCACTTGACCGGCATTGTTCAACAACCTGGGAAAGCTGTCGCTGTATCCATTATCATTGGTGTAGACGCCTCCCACGAGTCCGATCTCAACCGAGCTCGTTCCGTCGAAATACCACGCACTCTCGCCCAAGTCTTGGCCAATCTCAAGCCGTGTTGAGGTACCGATGGCCCGGCCATTTTCGTTAAGGGCTACGACTTCGCTGAATTCGTAACCGTTGAGGATGTGATCACTGTCTTGCAGGCCAACGCGCACTGAACTCGAACCATCGTACAGCCAGGCGACTTGACCACGGGTCTGACTCGAGCCTTCGAAGCGTATCGAGATTCCAGCCACCTGCCCTGCTTCATTCATACTGTGGACAGCGCTCGATTTAAAGCCGTCATTGCGGGTAAACTCGGCATCGGAGAGGCCAATATTCATGGTCGATCCACCACTGTAAAGCCACGAGCTGTAACCAAGTTCAACACCCGTTGGCGAGTACCGTTCCGAAACTCCGGCCACTTGCCCTGCTTCATTAAGCTTGGCACTGAAACTTGCTCTCGATCCATCAGGGCGCACGTGCTCGCTATTGACAAGCCCCACCTCAACCGTGTTTGTTCCATCATAGAGCCAAACAATCGTCCCGTTGTCACCAGCAAAACGGGTGGAGGTTCCGACCACTTCACCCGATTCGTTGAGGTCCCAAACACTGCTGCTTTTCAGACCGTCGCCTCGCGTGTAGTCGGGACCAGTGAATCCGATGTTTTTTGTAGTCACGCCATCATAGAACCAGGCGCTTAGCCCTAGTGTTGAGCTGCCATCATAGCGATTCGAAGTCCCGACCACCTGACCGCTATCATTCATGTGGTCGACATCGCTTTGCTTGAAACCATCGTTGCGGGTGTGCTCAGCGTCGATTAAGCCAATGTGATGAGTCAGTGAGCCATCGTATAACCACGCGCTGTTACCTAGCCATGAATTCCCGTTGTAGCGAGCCGAGACGCCCATGACATCCCCTGATTCGTTAAGTCCAAACGCTCGGCTCGTTTGATCTCCGGCGGTCGACATGTGCTCGCCGTTAGTCAGACCCAATCCGATTGTTGAAGTTCCGTCGTAAAGCCACGAATTGATCCCAGCGAATGTATTCACAAGATATCGATCCGAATCACCAATCGCTTGTCCCGCATCATTGGCTTGCACGAGAGTGCTGTGTCTGAGACTATCTGTGTCCGTCGTGTTGGCAGGACCAGTAAGACCCAGCGGTGTTAGGACATAAGGCACCGCCTCAGATATTGAAGAAAATGCGCTGACGGTCAAACAAAAGATGATAGCTTTGAGCTTCACGGTTGACTCGATGGGATAACTGATGATGAGTTCGTGCAAACAACTCCGCCTGCTGATTGTACCACAGATTTTCCGTGTATCACCCAATATTGGTTTTACACTATTTTTTCATGTGCAAAACACTTTGAGCCGATCGTTTTCACCCCAACCCCCGCGCCCTTCTCTGCAATTCCCGCCGATAGCTAAAATGCTCCACCTCCAGCCGATGCCGCGGGGAATTGAGGTACGTCCGCCCGCCACGCCAGGCTTGATCGTTGCGATCCTTAAGATACTTAAACCCCAACGTGTGTGACGACTTCTCTTGCAAGCCCTTTAAGTACCGTGCCACCAACTTCGCTTGATCGTCGACGATCCCCCACTGCCCGCTGTCGGGCTGAATCAAACCGATGCAAAACAGATCGTCCCGCTCGGGATGAAAAATATTGAGATACAAATCCGGTTTGCCGTCACGCCAATGCAATTGCTCGGTGTCGATAAACGGAAACGAAAGCTTGAAGCCCGTGGCGTAGATAATCACATCGAACTCTTCGCTCGTGCCATCCACAAAATGCACCTGTCGGCCATCGAGCCGTACCACATTTGGCTTGATCGTCAGATCGCCATGCCCCACGCGGTCGTGGATGCGTGAGTTGATGATCGGGTGACTCTCAAACAGTTTGTGATCGGGTCGCGGCAGTCCCGAAAGTTCCGGCGGACCGATCACCCAGCGGATGATCAGCTTCGAGGCCACTCGCCTTGCCCACAGGGGCAATCGCCAGCGGAGCAATCGTTCGCCACATTCGTCGATCGGTTTACCTTTGAAGAACTTGGGAAGAATCGGATACCCCCGCCGCCAACTCTGCACCGCACGGCTGGCATAAGTCGCGGCCTCTACCGCCAAGTCACAACCCGAATTGCCACCCCCCACGACTAAGACGCGTTTACCAACCAGCACATCGGGCGTTTTATATTCGCTCGAATGAAACACTTGGCCTATGAACTCACCAGGGAAATCGGGGAACTGCGGATCCCAATTGTGCCCATTGGCGATGACGACCCCGCGATAAATACGTTCCTCACCATTGGCGAGCCGAACGCGAAATCCTGAGTGATTGCTCACTAGCCGCGACTCAACGAGTCGCTGGTCCCTGCGATTTGTTAAATCGCGGCTATTCGTGAAAGGCTCCACCCACTTCACCGCCGTGTTGAACTGAATATGCCCGAGCAATCCAAAATGCTCGGCATAGCTCCGCAAATAACGAAACACCAACTCGTGGCTGGGATACTCCGGATAATCCTCCGGCATGGGGAAGTCGCTGTACTCGGTCAGCCGCTTCGACGAGATCAGGTGCGTCGATTGATAGATGCTGCTCGCCGGCTTGCCATAGCACCAATTCCCGCCGATCGCGTCTTCCCGCTCCAGGCAATCGAACGGAATCCCGTGATCCAAGAAATTCTTAACCACGGCCAAGCCGGAAGTCCCCGCGCCAATGATGCAATAACGGTCTGAAGTGTCGGTGGTCATACTGTCCATTATGTCTCAACAACCCGCCCCCGGTTAGCCGGTCGTGTCCCACGACCGATCTCTTGACACCCTGCCTCGGATACTGTACATAAGTTTACATGTCGGCCATGTCCTCCCAATCCCGGAAAGACCTGCGCACCCTCCCCGGGGCCAACATCCGCCGGCTCATGGCCCGGTTCAACATGACCATGCAAGGGGTCGTCGACGCCACGGGGGTCGACGAACGCACGTTGCGCAGCATCTTACGCGGCGAAACCTCCCCCCACGCCCGCACGCTCCACAAGCTGGCCGAAGGCTTGGGCATCGATAGCGACGAGCTGTTTCACGACGCTTTTTTCGCGGAACATCCCGAATTTGATCGAGCCACCAACCAGCAAGTCACCGAGGCGATTCGCAGTCACCCCGAGCTTTTCGAGGATTGGACCGAAGCCGAATTTAATGAGCTTTACAGCCGCGTGGCCGTCGGCGGCGAGCTCACCGCAGCCGGTGCGATCGCAACCGCCACGGCCATGAACGCCCGCCGCGAATTGCTCTACCAAGTTTCGGTCATCCTCGAAACCAGCGAAGCCGAAATCTTGCGCGAAATGATCGGTCTGCTCTATCGGAGGGTGACGAATGTTAATTCGAAAACCAATAATGCCTAATTCTTATTACAACCGCCGCACCACCGCCACCGGCAACACATCAATCCGCTCCGCCTGCTGATACGTTTGCAACACATAAATCGTCCCATCGCCCGCGACAAAACGATCGTGCGGTTCCAGCACCAGCGACTCTCCCAGAATAATCCGAAACGTCGCTTGCCCGGTTTGTTCGTCGTCGACGCTCACTTCCAAGGGCTGAATTCGCACGGGTAGCGCGGTCGCAACATACGTGTAACCGACAATCTCCGGCGTCTCGCCGTCACTCCACACGGCCCGTTCGATTTCGACCCGTTCGCCACAACCATAAGCAATCCGCAATTCGCGCGTCGTGCATTTCCAACGCCCCAGCAGCGGCAATTCTTCGACTTCAAGAATCGTCCAGCGATGCTCGGCACCGTCGAGCACCACGTCGCCTATCTGCGGAGCAGCGCCTTCGACCAGCGCCAAATGCCATTCCGAATTGGCCTCCACGACCGTACCGCTCGAAGCTTCCGCTTCGCGAGTTCGTGATTGCTGCCGTCGCGCGGCCAGCACCGACACGGTCGCGTTGGAATCACGCCGCAGCAGCGTGACTTCTTCCAGGCCATCCACAACTTGTGCAAAATCCGTGGCAATATCCATCAGGTCATCCCCTGCGAACGGCATTCAAACGGTCGATAACCAGCCAGCTTCAAATCGCACCATTCAATCGTCTCTTGCAACGACCGCACATATTCGGTCCACGACACATGCTGGCCATCGATCGTGTAACTCGGCTTAGGACTTTCCCGCAATTCCACGAGCTGCGCGAACGTGTTCGCGCGAATCGTTTCAATCTGTTCAATATCCGTTGGCATATTTTTACTTCCTCTACTCCCTCCCCTAGCCCCTCCCGCAAGGGAGGGGGACAGCTTCTAAATGCACTTCAACAAAAAGCGAAACACAATCTTCTGCCCCGTCACGGGCAGCAACTCGTAACGCACCTGATACCGTCGGCCTGCTTCGGCGAATGCTTCCGCCTCTGACACATCCAACTCATGCCGAAAGTTGTAACCCACCTCGTCCGCCGTCCAGCCACCGCCAGTTTGCAGCGAATCAAAGATGATTGCCTCCACATCGAGCGCAACCTCTTCGTGCCCTTCGACCGCAATCAGACTTTCCGGCTGATCCATTTCCAACGCGAAGATCGTGTAGCTCGCACTGGCCAGCGAGGCTTGGTTGATCGGCTCGGCTTGGCCGTCCACCACGCGCGCCATCAACACGGCCGTCCCATGCCGAAAAACCGTTCCTTGAATATCCTTAGCGATTCCCATCAGCTTTCCTCTCCCCACAGTTCCCCAATGTTCACACCCGCCCCCACGATTTGACCTTCAGTTTGGCCAGATTGGCATGCTTGGCCAGGTTTGCCCCCTGCCAGATTCATTCCGTGCAATTCTCCCCGCGCTAACTGAAATGGCGCCCAACGACGAAACGGTATCGTTCGTGCCCCAAAGTTTTGTCGATAAAAAATCCGTGGATGATCCACCACTATCGGCGCTGCACCCACACTGGCAGTGGCACTATGAGCTGGCCAATTCAAGGGCCGCACGCAACTTTGATATGCCACCAATTGCGAAGACACTGACAAACACAATGGAGAAAAACCCAGTGCCAATGGACTTATCTGCCCCGCTGTTAACGCCACTTTGAACACCGCCGCCTCGGCCACGTCCACCGCATTTATGCCGAGATTCCCCAGAAAATAGTGATCAACGCCGTCAAACACACGTGTCTGCGAATTCGTCCCCACGTGCCCACCATCCAGATAAACACGCCGCGAGTTGGCCGCTTCAAATACACCCACTACGTGATGCCACTGTCCCGTCGTCATCACTGTGCTCGACAAAGCCGTTGTGCCCGACGAAACAAAACTCACAGCCCCAGCCACCTTGCCGGCGTGACCCGTATAAACAAGGCGGTGATAGGATCCCGTCGCAGAGTTGCCGATTCCCATGATCGATAGCAAGCTGTTCACGTTCGGTACGCGAAACCATCCAGCCAGCGTAAACGGATAACCGGTAATCCCCACGGACCCTAAATCAATCAGGCTTGTTTGATCGACCGTAAGTCCCACGGCTAAGCCTCCTCGACTACGACGCTTACCAATTCCCAATCACCACTCATCGTGTCAGCCGCGTCTGATGCCAAGCGTGTGATGTGAATGCGCAGAATTTCACCCGCTTCCAAATCCGCAACACTCAGCGATCCAAATTCGCTTTCCACCAACACTCCGCTCGTCGCTGGACACGCCACAACGAGATCGCCACTTGCGGTCGCCGCAGGCAGCGCATCGAGGTTCGCCCCGGCGGCAATACGCGTCAGCTCCACGCGCAGCTTGACGTTGCCACTGGTAGCCGATGTTGGTGTTCCCGTCACAACAACATGAAGCTCGCCCCCTTTGTAGTGGCTCGGCACAACCGCCTGAAATTGTGCGGACTCATTCGCACTCGCATTGAAATCGAGCACGACGAACTCTCCCCGCAAATCGAGCGTGGCAAAATTCGCCGTCGGCGGATGATTCGCCAAAGGATCAAAAACCAAAATCGTGTCACCTGTTGCCATCTTGAATCTCCAACGCCCAGGGGTTGCAACCCCTGGGCGTGCCTCCCTTAACCGTTCACACCTACCCCGTACACTTCACCACAAACCGCGGATTGATCACCGCCGCCGCGCCTCGTTCGCTCGCCTTGAACCGCAGCAGGATGTCGTTATTGAAATCCGCCTCGCTGTTGATCGGCGCTTGCGTCACCGTGATCGGCCAGTTCTCCATGTAAGCAAACGCCTTGCGGAAGTCGCCCACGAACCACCACTTCTTCGCTTCGACGGCCGCGACCCCCGCTGTGATCACGCGCCGATAAGCCAGACGACTTTCCACGACCTTGTAGTTCCCCAGCGGATTGGCCGCCGTGGTTTGCGTGGCCGCGCCGCTGGCGCCGTAGTTGATCTCCACAGCATTGAACACGCGATGCGCCGCGTGACGATACGCTGGCATCACCAGCACGGTCGTCCCCCGCACGAGCACCGGTTCACCCGTGTTCGGATCGAGCATGTCGGCGAACAATTGCTCCGCCGCGTCGACGTTCGTCCAATCCACGAGCGCGTTGCCACCCAACGAGTTCACCCACGGCCCGTTGGCATAGTAAGTGTCGTAACTCGTGCCGTTGGCCTTGTAGTTGTTCGTCTCGCCAATCACGACGTCGAGCAACCGCTTTTCCTTGTTGAGGCCGAGAATCTCACCCACTTCCGCGGCACGGCTCAGGATCAAATGCGTGCGATCAAAGAAAATCGCTTCTTTCGTCACCGGCACAATGAAACCACGCTTGGCCGTGTTGGGCGTTTCGATGAAGTCCTCACCGAATCCCAAATGCGGATACGGCATCCCCGGCGGCACTTCGTCGATGTTCTCCTTCAACCGTCCCACGCCTGGAATCTTCTCGCCATCAAGCCGCGTCGGAATGGTCTGCACCAACTTCGACACGACAAACGCTTCTTGCGTGTAAGCATCCAGAATCTTGGCATGCACCACCTGCCCCGCGACGTTGAGAAACGCCGTCACATCGACCCCTTCCATCGATTCCGTCACGCTCACCTGCCCACTCGAACGCGGGTCCAACAAGCGAACCCACTGCCGACCATCCGGCACGAGCGCCTCCGCCAGGTCACGGATCGAAAAGTCCTCGGGAGCCAAGTGCTTTTGCTCCAATGCCTCCGACAAGTGCGCGACGGTCCGCTCCGCACCATCCAATTCATAACGTCTTTTCAGTTCTCGATAATTCAATGACACGAATGTCTCCTTGGTAAAAATGTTCCGAAAGTCTTGGCGAGCCAGAAACGTGAGTGCCTGGAGTTTCTCCGGTCGCTCACGCTCACGGCTCGCCGCCCCCCTACGCCGCGGCTTGTGGCCCACCCTTCACCAACGTGCTCACCACATCCACCAGCACTTTGGTTCCCGCCGGCGAAACACGCTTCACACACCGACCGACGGCCAGATTCGGGGTCGCCACCTCATCGACCAACTGATTGTCGAGCTCGCCCCCGCCCGCATCGTTGCCACCCAGAAAGTCCCCCACGTCGAAAGTCGCCGCGGCACAATCGAATTCAAACACTCCAGTCGTCGCCACGCGAATCGGATCCGACACCCCCACAGGCGAGCACTGCATCGCGACCCCCACGAACTTGTCGTGAAACGATTCCTGTGTCGCCGCCAAAGTTTCCTCTGCTTCAAGTACACCCGCGGGACGCACGTCATCGGTTTCCAAATACACGAGATCGCCAATCTCGATCGGGATGTCCGCATCCACCGGCATCATCACAGGATTCGTTTCGCCATACCGCCATCGCATAACATTCGACATCAATTGCCTCCAATCAAACAAACATGTGTAATAGCCGCCGACGGAAGTCGACGGCCTGACCAGTTACTTACCCACCTTCAACGCCCGCGCGAAATCCACCGACGTGCTTTCACTCGCTGCGCGTGATTCACGCACGGCCAGCTGATCGCGCGAACGGGGTCCCGACGTCCGCCACCACGCGTCGTGCCAACTCGAAGCCTTGCGCACCAGTTCCGCCCGTTCCACGATCCGTCGTTCCACCTCGTGCTCGTCGCCGAGCGCAAGTAGCGTTTCAATAAACGCCGCGTTGACGATCCCCTCGCCTTTACCACTGGCAACACCCAAACGAGCCGGCACGGGCAAGCCATGCTTGACAAGCAATTCACTGATTCGCTGCCCACGCTCCAGCACGGCAATCCGCGCGGACGTTTCTTCATGCAGCGTTTTCAATTGCGAATTACTTGATGCTTCGATTTCCGCGAGCAAGTCCGGCCGATGCAGCTGCAGAGTTTCAAGCGTCAGCGCGTCCCACACATGTCCCTCTCCCCGGTACTCCGGGGAGAGGCTAGGAGAGGAGCTTTCAGAACCTGCACTATGCTCGAATAACCCTTCCGTCGCCGCCGGATCGGCCACCAAATCGACGCTCTGCACGCGCGTGATTTCCTCCACAAACGTTCCTTCCTCCGTGCGGCTCAATTTGGCTTGCACGTTGTGCGAAAAGCCCACGTTCCGCGGATTGTGCTCGGCATCCCAAGCCAGTTGCTCGGCAAGTGCGTGCTTGGGATTGAAATGCAAATTGCCAAACAATCCTTCCCCCGCGCGAAATTCCACGTCCCGAATCACACCGATGCGGTCTTGATAATCCCGCGGAGCCAGCGGCCCGTCTTTGGGATGATTCACATTGACCTTGGCGTCTTCATAGAGTGACGCTGCTTGGACCAACGCCGCTTCGCGATACCGCCGTCCGTTGCGGGAGTGAAGCCCAATCAACTTCACCCCCCACAGCACGCCCTCCTCGCGATCAATCCGCAACGACACCCCCCGCGAATCGGCATATTCCTGGATTTGCTCGTGTTGTTCTGTTTCCATTTTCTCATTTCCTTCTTGATCCCCGCCTACGCGGGAATGACTTCATGGACCAACAAAAAAAGCCCCGGCCGAGACATCCGTCTCAACCGGGGCTTAAGTGTGATACCAGCATTTCTGCCGGCTCAGTTAATACCCAAAATAGCTGTCAGCTATTAGCTCTTAGTTTTTAGCCAAACAATCACTCTGGCTAACAGCTAAAAGCTAACGGCTAATCGCTTTTCTTACCTCACCATTCTCTCCACCGCCACCTTCGTGTATTGAATATGTCCATCCTGCACCGTGATCGTCACACTCGCCGATCCATGAAAACCCGTCACGCAGGCGTTCTCAATCACCTTCTGAAACTCGGCTTGTGCGACCTGCCGTTTGTCGACCTTCGCACTCGTGGTATTTGCTCTCATCATGCGTGTGAACATACCACATCTCAGTGGCCATTTCATTAACGATTTTTGGCCACCTTTGCTTTTTAGCTTCTCGCAAAAAAGGGCTGGAAATTCTTCCGCCACTCTTTATTGACCCATCCCCATACCGTGATATGCTGTGGACAAGCACTATTCTCAATAAATCGATGACATAGGTACATCACCTCATGAATCGCTTATTTTCTGTTTACGGCTCGCTCTTCGCCATCTTGTTCCTGATCGCGGGCAACTCAGTTTCACTGCACGCCGTACCAATTGTCGATCAAGATTCCCTCTACTCAAGCAAGAGTTTTGCGAATCCCGGTTACAGCGGCAACCAGATCGCACAAACGTTTACGGTAGGCTCAGCTGGTTTACTTTCGCAAATCGACTTGCAACTTTTTCGCTATCCAGAGGCAACCACTTCACCAGTTGTGCAAATACGTTCCACCACGGGCGGAATTCCTAACTCCAGTTCGTCGAGCGTCCTTTTTGAAACGACCGTCAACTTGGCGAATGTTCCACTTGACCCAGGTTTTTCCGGATACGTTCAACCAACGAGCTTCGACGTCAGTTCAGCCGGCATCATGGTCAATCCCGGCGATGTGCTGGCGATCTCCTACACGGGACCAACCATGATTTCGCCCGATTGGACGCTGTGGAGTGGCAAGTATGGAACCAACAACTATGCCAATGGAAGTCGTTACTATCGATCATCGAACTCGCAAAGCTGGTCACTTACCGGCGAAGAGATGAGCTTTCGTACCTGGGTCGATCCCAATCCGCTTCCCCCCGGACCTGGCATCGGAAACTACACGCTCTTCGAAACCGCGCTGGCCACCCCTGACCATCCCTCGTCCAATAGTGGCAGCATTATCAGTAGCGATTTCTATACGGGAATTGGATTCAATGTCGAACGCACAACCGATATTTCTCAAGTCGGTGCCTACCTCGATGGAACTGGCACCGTCTTTGCCGCGATCATCAAGCTCAGTGGACAGTACGATGTTCCCAATTTCTCTGGGAATGACGTCCTCGGCCACGCATTGATTACGCTTCCCAACAGCACGACAGGTAGTGACATCAGTGCCGACCTCGACCTCACTTTGGAACCCGGATCCTATGCACTCGTGTTTGGATCGGGGCGATTTGGCGCGACTGGCGAGGCCTTCGTGCGAAATTCGCACATCCCCAACGGTAATTGGACAGAATATACGCTTCGGCAATCTGATGGGGTCCGCACGTTTGTGGCAGGCACGAAGCGAATGTTCGTCGTGGCCGATTCCGCGCCGGACACTCTGCAGATCCGTCCGACCCTGGACCTCGTCGCTGAAATCGCCTCCGACGAATCGATGCGCCTGATCGATGGCGAAGACGACATTTTGGTTCGCAATGGCGCTACGAGTTCCGATCCCGATTATGTGGCCTTGTTCCAGTTCTCACTCGCCGATGTCCCCGCTGACCGGGAAATAACCGGAGTCAAATTAGAGATCGATTTGAATCTCCTTACATTCAGTGGTTCGGGGGTCGCGTTCGATCTCTTTGGCTATGCGGCCGATGGCACACCTCTACGCTCTCATGCGATTACACTTGGCAAAACCGATATCGGCACGACGAATTTCAGTTCTACAGGGTTGGCAACCGTTACGCTTGATCCCACGTTCGTCGAGAGTCTTATTGGAAATTCAACTCACTTCGGACTCGCCATCGCACCGACCGGCACCAACAACTTTCGCTTTGCGACACTCGAAGGAGGCGAATTCAGCGAACCTGCGCTGTTAACAATTAGCCTCGGCCCACCCCCCTTAGTCAGTGGCGATTTCGACAATGATGGCGATGTTGATGGCCGTGATTTTCTCGCGTGGCAACGCGGCGAATCACCTAACCCGTTCAGCTCGGGTGACTTGGCCGAGTGGCATGTCAATTACGACAACTCAGAACTCAATGCCTCATCGGCTGCCGTTCCTGAACCAAGTGCGCTGTTGCTGTCTTTCTGCGCAATCACCCTGTTCGTTGTTCGTCGCCAGTAACGCTCAAGTTGCTCGAAGAATTACGAATTTTCTCGCTGCGCGTCGATCACACTCAGCAAGTCGCGTATTTTTAGAGCGTTCTTTATGCCCTTCAGACGAATCGTGGAATACCTGCCACCTGCCGTCGTGGTCAACATAAGCCCTTCGATACCACAAAATCTCATCAAAGGACCCGAGAAACAGGAATAGTCGACTATCGAACGGAAGTGCAGTTTGCGATCACTACGAACAAACACTCCTTCGCTAAACCTGAAATACTGCTTTTCAACGGAAACTTCCAAGCGATTAACGCGCAGTCGACTTAAGTAATGGCCAACAATTCCATAGATCACCACGGCAATTGTTGAACCAATTAACAATCCAATTCCCATTCTTAAAGGAATCGTGATCCACGAATCAAGCTCCATCATCGCATGTCGATTGGTAGCGCTGACCAAACCAAATTGTGTGCCAAAGAAAGCGCCAAAAAACAAAAGTGTCAGTAATGCTTCGAGTCGCCAATAACGGCACAATTTCTCTCGCTCAATCTCAATAGGAAATGATTCTGGATAAGAATCTGTCATGGAAAGCAATTCTCCGCGGCCAATGGGAACAACTCATGTTACTTTCATTATTTCGATTTCGTCGTTACCAGCTTTTCAAAAATCGCTTCCTATAACCTCCGATTATCCTAAGTACAACCAGGAACGCTAATTACCACTAATCTTCGCTAATCAATAATTAGCGTTCATCAGCGTCTATCAGCGGTTCAAAAATCCGTGTTTCTTCCGTGTTCATCCGTGGCTTATTTTCTCTGCGGCTGATTTACACAATCAATTTCAACTTCATGAGGACCTGTGCGGCGGTCTGCTCGATGGTCGCGTTCGTCGCGTCGATCAGAGGATAACCCCGGCGCTGGCATTCCGTCTCGAAGTCCAACACCTCGCGAATCACACTTTTCAGATCGTCGTACTCGGTTCCCGGCGCGCCGGCTTCCTTCATTCGCTCGACACGAATTTCGTGCAATCGCTTGGGCTGCATCGTCAAAGCGACGATCTTCTTCTTGGAAATTTTGGATAGCTCGGCGGGGAATCCCGTCGCCGGCGAAATCGCCACGTTCGCCACTTTGTAACCTCGCGATCCCAAATACAGCATCGTCGGGCTTTTACTCACGCGGCTCAGTCCCACGAGCACGATATCTGCCTTACTCAGCGTCGAGAGACCCAGATTGTCGTCGTGTTCCATTGCGAATTCCATCGCTTCGATCCGCCGCTGATAAGCTGCGTCCATGCTGTGTAGTCGCGTGAGATCGTTGTTCGAAAACTGCCCCACGCAGTCTGCCAGGAAATCAAACAGTGGCCCCGTCAGATCAAAATGAGGCAGCCGCTGGCGTACGCAGTAAGAGCGGACCAACTGCTTGCTGCCTGCATCGGCCAGGCCATGGATCACCATCACCTGCGAACCACTGATCCCTTGCAGAATCTGCTCAATCTGCTCCGGCGTGGTGGCCAACGGGTGCGGCACGATCTCAAACTCGATGTTGGAAAATTGCGTCGCGGCCATCGTTGCCATGCGAAACAGCAAATCCCCCGTCGAGCCCGAGATTAAGTGCATCGTGTACTTCTCGCGCACTTCTTCGGATTGATCGGAACGGCTCGCCGTGTCCTTAACGTTCTTCTGAAAGGTCTGTTTTTTGGCCATGCTGTTGTTGTAACGATTCCAGCGAAACAAGTACACCAATCCCTGCTTGACTTCGCTATTGAAGAATAGACCGCAGACAAACGCGGATTAAACGGATTCTCACGGATTTGATTTCAAAACAGTGAATTCTAATCTGCGTTAATCCGCCGAATCCGTGTTCATCCGTGGCCTATTCCCATCCGCCGACTATCCTCCTTCCGCCTTCCCCCTTCCACCTTTCTTCTCACCCCCTGTGCATCACCAAATTCTTCTGCTCCTGGTCGTAATCCAACCCTAACTTCAAGCTCCATGTCTGCGGCGAAAGAATCCCTTTCTCATACGCGATCTTCTCCACCTGCGCCTGCTGCAACGTATTTCTCACTTCCAAACTCGGCGGCGTGATTTGGATATCGACCCACTTATGAACCTCCAGCGGCAACCGCCCCGCTTCGACGGCATGGGCAATCACCCGCCACAAGAGTTCGCGGTCTTCGTTCTTGAGATTTCCCTGCAATCGCTCGAACATCTTCACCGCCGGACCTTCGGCCACCAATGTTGAAGCATAATTCGAGTTCGACGCATCCGACGTAAACATAAACTCCGGCATCACTAACCGCGCGGCGACGGCCCGCAGCTCTGCCTGCAACACGGCCACGAAATTGCTCGCATCGATCCCCGATGCGGGAAAATCGTAATCCATCCCCGCCGGTGCATCGAGAATCGTCCCCGGAGCATACTGCGAGAGATACCGCGTGCGACCGCCAATCGTCGACGTCTGACTTTGATCGGCAACGAATTGCTCCACGCCCGACCGCGACGCTCCGCGATGTTTGCGAATCAACGCGATCGCCGATTGAATCTCTGCCACGACGCTCATGTTACGCAGCAGCTTCTCGATCCGCCGCAGATTCTTCCGCACCGGAAAATACAACGGCAACCCACGCTTCACATTGGCATCGACGTTCGCCTTGCGATGCTGAATCTCCGCGGCGTTCACCGGCTCGCCGTCGATGTAGTACCCGAGCACCGATTCCACATCGTGCTTCTCGGTGTGAATCCCAAAGCTCGCCTCGGGCACATTGGCGACCTCGCGCGGAGTCGTCACTTGATCCGGCTCCACGAATCGTGTGCGTGTCACGCCGACGGCATCGATAAACAGCCGCAGGAAGACTTCGCCATCTCGATCCAACCGCCGCACGATTTCCTGCTGCCGAGCCTGCCAACGATTCACGAGCAAAAACTCATCAATGACGGCCTGCACTTCCGCTTCCAATTCCGCGGGAGCGTCGATCCCTTTCCGCACGCAGGCCCGATAAACGTGTCCCGTTCCGACCAAATAGCTTACGCGGTTCTCAATGCCGTTGATCGCAAACTCGTTCGTGTTCACCAGGTGCCGCACCTGATTGCGAACTTCAGCCAACTCCTGCTCCGTGGCAAACGGCACGCTCAACCGAGGACTCCCCTGCCCTCCGACCGACAACATGTTCCACATCTGCCCCGTGTCGTCGAGATACGCCTCAGGCGGATCGACAAACAAATCCCACAAGGCATCAAACGCCTCCGACAATCGTGATTCCCAACGCTCTGCTTCTATCATCTAGTTTCCCCTTGCATGTCATTCCGAAAGGAGTTCTGCGACTTGAGGAATCTGGCTTCCACTCTCGTGCGCTTTCAACGCGTAATCGTACTGCCAGCCAGATTCCTCTGTCGCCTAGGCTCCCTCGGAATGACTTCATTAAAAAAACCTTTTACTCACCCACAATCAATCTCATCCCCAAACCGTCATCCCTCGTCCCACCTCGAAACACTTCCTCCGCCAACCGCAATGCCATCTCCAGCGCATCCGGCCCGTCGTCATGCGAGCCCAACGGAAAGTCTTGCAATTGATTCACCAGCATCTTCGTCGACGCGTTGCCGCGCAAGAATCGCAACCGTCGCTGCGACAAGTACGGCCCCAGTCGGCGAATTCGCATCTGTTTGTTTGCAAAGTTGTGAATCGCACTCGGCACGCACCAGAAAATGCCTTGCCGCGCAAACTCCGCCACAAATTGGTCAGCCAACAACTCCTGAAACTGGTTCGCCTCGACGCCAAATCCCTGCGATTGATACTTCTGACACAACGCCACACCGTCACTCACGATCCGCTGCGTGTCCCGCCGTGCCAGATCTGCGGCAACGTAAAGAGTCCCCGTGCGGTCGACACCCAACACGACAAACGCCGAGTAATCCCCATGCCGCGATTCACGGCCTTTGCTCGGATCGAGCGCGATCGTCGTGAACTGCAAATCCTGTGGCCAGCAGTCAAACCAAATCTCCTCGCCAAAATATTCGGCGGGCCATTCGCACTTCTCCGGATCAACCGGCGAATTCTGCTTCTCACGCTCAAACGCCGTGCGGCCACTCTCGGCACGCATCTTCATCAGCGTGTACAGATCCTCTTCCGCCGGCCACAAAACGACCGCGCCAAGTTCCATCGCCGCGCGATTCTGCTCGAAGAATGCGAGCGCATTCTGTGCCGCCTCGGGATTCTGTGGATCGCAATAAAGTTCTTCCCACTCTTGCCAGAGGTACATATTGGCCGGCCAATCCTCGATGGCCGCAAACTTCCGCGTGATCCAACCCGTTTTTTGACTGTGGATCTGCATCGCTAGCGCCTCGCGGTGCAGTGCCGTCGCCAGATTGATCGAGTTTGTATTCTTGTTGCCGGCCTTCATCAGAGTCCCATGAAACCACGAGCGGCTGCTTTCGCGTTGCCGCGCCGATTGCATGTGTCCGTCATTCTGTAAGTCGTCGCACACAATGAGCGACGGCCGGGCATCGCGTTCCCGGCGACCGCGCAATTTTTGTCCCGTGCCGAATGACTCAATCACCGTGCCGTTGGTCAGCTTGATCCGATTCCCGGTATGAGTTCGACAACGCACGTGAGCGTAATGCTCTTGGAGCAATTCGTTGGATTCCAGCTCCGCCTTGATGTTCTCCAAGTGAGCCTGAGCTTGTGTTTTCGTATCTGAAATGACCCAAATATATTCTTCCCACCCTTCAAGCGCTGCCCGCAGCACATAGCAGAGCGTGCCGATGGTCGACTTCGCCCCGCCACGTGGCCCCATCACATTCAATTTTGTTCCCCGTCGCAAATGCATTCCGTCGAGTTGATCGCCCAACCACTCGTGCATCTGTGAGGGAGCTTTGCGAAAATGATTGGGCAAATACCTCTGTCCCCACTCCAATGTGCTCAACTGCTGATGTTTGGTTGCTAATTTCTTTTGTCGCCCGTGAATCTTCAGGGCCTGCGAAAGCCACAGCACCACCATCGCCAGTCTCGAAATCCAGCGATGAGCACTCGCGAAAAAGTAGCCACTCCCTTTGTACATCACCGTGCGTCTTCCTTACTTTCAGACCCTGCGATGTCCTTAGGTTCCGGTTCCGCGAGAGCGAGCACCGATTTCGGCAGCACGCCCCCCGCTTCTTGTTCCAAGGTAATCGCCAGCGCCGCTAGGCTCGTTACCAATCGTTCACGGTCGTCCTCGCGCGTGACTTCACGAAACACGATCTCCACCAACTCGTCGATGAGCTCCTGAATCTCGGCCGTCGTTAAACCTTTGGCCGTGCGGCGTGAATATCGCTTCTGCGCTCGCCGTTCGAGCCACCACGTTGCCGCCCGCCAGTTCTTTTCATCCTTGCTCGCCGCGTGGAGCAGTTTCATTCTCAGAAACTCCGCTTGCCCTTCGGCGCGCAGCAAGACTTGCTCAAACTCGGGATCGCTTTTCAGCACTTGCCGCAATCGCTTAACCGTCCACCCCACCGCCTTCGCCGCCATCTCGCGGTCGCAACCCATCGCAAGCATCGTCCGCACGGTTTCCTGTTGATCCTTCAGGTTCTCGTCGCTCATGATTCCCCCACAAACTCAAACGACACCACCGCCCGCCCCGTCGAACTACGGTACTGCTGAAACTGACTCGCGCTCCGCGAATTGGAACCCGTTTTCTTGACGTTCACCGTTTTCCAGAGCGGCGAATGTTTGCAGTGTCGAATCAACGCCGGATGACTGCTCGTGACGTTGATCCGATATCCCTCTCGCCGATGAAGTGCCGCCACCGCGGCCACCACCTTCATACCGATGCCCATCCCTTGATAATCTGGCAGCGTCACGATCCGCGTGAACCGCCGATGATGTTTGCGGGTGATGATCGGCACGGTCGCGCAAAACGTCACCGGCTCGCCGTTCCACAGTCCCAAATAACACCGGGCCCCGGGCGCGAGCGAACCACTCAGATAGTGATGTCGCGCAAACAATTCCCACGCAGCCATTTGGCAGCGATAGACTTCCAAGTGAATCGTCGGCCGCCGAAGCCGCCTCCGTTCTAGCCGACCCGTCGCCATATCAAGCACCCAATCCGCTTCGAGCCATTCCGCCACGTCGTAGTGACACGTCACCGCAATAAACCGGCACGAAATGCTGCCACGGCGAATTCCCTTGGCAATCGCCGTGGAGCAAGCCTTCGCCACGTTGCGATCCACGACGCTTGTGTATTCGTCAAAGACAACAAGTTGCGAGTTTCGCGTTTCGAGTTCATTTTCTTTCCTCGCGACTCGCGACTCATAACTCGCCGCTAATGCTTTCGCCAAATCACACCGAAACCGCTCCCCGCAACTCAACACCTGATACGGCTTAATCCACGACGGCGGCGAACTGAATCCCACCGCCGTGAAGAGTTCCACGACCTGCCGCACGGGAATGTCGCCGAAGCAATCGATCACCGCCTTGTCGGTCGGCCAATCGCTTTCGGTATAAAGTTCACTGTTGTAAAACTCCCGCGCGATCGTGCTCTTGCCGCTTCCCGACGGACCAACGATCAGTCCCACTTCCCAATGCTCGGCCAGCGACGGCAACTCCACGCGAAATCGCTCCGTGCATTTCTCGGCAAGCGGCACGTCGAACATCCCCGCCACCTGCTGCACGCGAAACGAATCAAACACAGGACAGGAAACTTGCACTTCCAATTTCGTCACTTCAACTCCCTATTGCACAGACTTAACTAGCGCCTAGCGCCTCGCAACTCGTAACTCCTCACAACGTCAACACCCGACACTTGTATCCTTCACCGCGCATCCGTTCGTAAACTTCCTGCTGCTCATCTTCATCCTTGCATTCGACAACGACCTGAAATGCCTCGGGGATTTCAACTTCTGGGCGATCACTCGATGCAGCAAATGCGGCGCTCGTTCTTTCCTCCGCTTCCTCAAGCTGTGCGAGCATTGCCACCACGCCAGGACTTTCAAAATCGCAATCGCCCAGCAGTTCGTTGAGACGCTCACCATCGATTTCGGCGAGATCAGCCAGCGGATCGTGCGTGAGCAAAATCTTCGCGGCTTCTTCTTCGTTCACATCGAGCACCAACACGGGCACCACTGCATCGGGCGTCGTTTCCGCGCGTAAGTGGCCATCAATCAAACCGAGCCGACCGTCGGGCAGCTCACGCACGAGTAACGCATCGGCGTAGCCCACTTCCGCAAGCACTCCCCGTAACGCATCGCGTTGGTTGTCGGGATGGGTGCGCCAATTCCGCGGATGCGGCACCAACTCGCTCGCGCGCACTCGCCGCAGTTCCTTCACTCGATCACGAATCTGCATAGTTCACCTTTCCCCACTCACTAATTTCCCCAACAACTCACGCACCTCCTTGATATCACTCCGCAATTCGGTGCGGAGTTGCTGGGTCGAAACCTCGATCGCCGTGAGTCGCGCCCTCACCTCCGCGATCTCACGGCCCGAGGCGAAGCGATCTTCGTCGACAATCGTTGGCACTTCGCGATCGACGGCAAACGACGCCGCTGCCGCGCCCACCATCGCAGCAATGAGCGTCGCCGCCGCCGGCCAACCAAGTTGTCGTTGAGTCACTTCAGACATAGCACAACCTACTTACTCGCCCCATTGCCCGCCGTTTCAGTCCGCAAATTCGGCGAGTCCGTTGGCCCCAAAGGTTCTTCTGTGGGACGTACACCCGCCGCCATGTCAACGCGATTCGCATCGCCGGCAAACGCATTGAGATACTCGAGTACTTGCACATAGTTGCCGTACATCCGCATCGAATCTTTCACGTAGATGAACGTCCCGCGGAATCGGCTTTCTAATCGCGTCCAATTCACAATCGCCCGGTCGATCGCCCCCAATAAGATGAGCGCGTTCTGGCTACGAAAGTTGAGTTGGCTTCCCAACGGGATGTTGGGATCGCTCCCATCCAAAGCCCACGGCAACGAGATCAAACCGCCGGGCGCTTCTTGCACCTCATCGCCGCCAAACGGATCTTGCGCTCCGGTGAGCGTTTGCTGCACGTCGGTCGCGCGTTCGATCAATTCTCCCAGCGACAACTTGTCGGGGTTGTAAGTCACTCGCCGCCGCATCCGATCCGAAGCGAGCAAATGATCGACGTAATGGTTCTTGGTCGTTTCATCCAAGCCACCCCGCACTCCGAATTCATCGTTCGAGACGATCTCGCTACGAAAATCAAACAGTGGTCCCAAAGCCGCCACGATGTGCAAGTTGCGAAACTCAGTAATCGCACGCCGAAATTGTTCTTTCCCAAGATCACCCGCAGGCATGTTTTTTCTCCTTTGCAAATACTTGATGAATCGTTATTTAGCCGCGGTGCTTGCACCGCGCTCATTACTTACGACAAACTTCGTGGGGGCAATCTCGTTGAATCGTTCCCTTAACTCCCGCCTCAACTCGTCGGCCCACGCCGCTCGTGCCAGGTCCGTGTCACTGTCGGCAACCGCATCGAGCCGGTCGAGCGCAAGCCGTCCAGCAATCGCGTCCTGTAACGGGTCACGTCCTTCCAACTGCGAAAGTCGTAAAAGTTCTCGACCTTCACGGTCATCGCGTTCGATGGGTTGCTCGACTTCGCGAAACGTCGCCTCCGCCATGACCGCGGAGCCCTCCTTACTCGTGTCCGTGGGGAAAGCCACTCCCGCGGCGACCTCCCACGCGCCGCCACAACCATCCCACCAGCCAACCACCAAGAGTCGTCACTCCCACAACACCCCACCCCGTTGCCCCAACAATCCCTTCCGCCGCTCGCAGCTTAGCGCCCCACCCCGCCAACTCATCGTGCGTCACATAGTCACCACGTTCCTGCTTCCCCCGCTCCAACGCCGCGATCCGCGCTTTAATTTCTTCAAGCCCAGGCGAGCTTTTCGGCGTACCCGCCGCATCAAACTCAGTAGCGGGCGGTGCAGGCGGAACCAAAGGCGGTGCGGGCGTCACCAACGGTGGTGTCACCAACGGCATCCCCCCACCCTGCGGCACCCTCGGGCAAACCCCATTCGGGCACCGATAAACAAATGTGGTCCGCTTCCCCAACACGCGATCCAAAAATCGCCGCAGTGGCGCGCCCGTACTCGCGTAGGTCACGCCCTCCGCTTCGCCCCATACCACGGCGACCAAATTGCCTTTCTCATCGAACACACCCCCGCCCGAATCCCCCGAGCGCACCGCATCTCCCACAAGCACGCTTGTCTGCCCCGCATTGTTCGCTTCACCAACAACCGCTCCTTGGGCACACCGATACTCACCATGGGGCCCAAAGCCACAGGCTTGCAGTTGCGCTGTCGGCTGAATTTCAAACGCCACTTGCGCTCGCTCACAATCGGGATTGCTAATCGCCAGCGCCGCCAAATCGGCCTCATGATCGATCGCCACGAGCTTCGCACCGTGTGTTTTGACTCCGGGAAACTCAACAACGACCGTCCCAACCCCTTCGCTAAACAGATGCGCACAGGTCAGAACCAAACCCTCGCGACCATCGTCGGTCTTATCCACGAGCGTGCCGCTTCCCACGTTGTTGAACGTGGCCAACCGATTCTGAACACGACAGACCGCTGCACGTGGTTCCGCAAACACAAGTTGCGGCGTGAGCAGTAACATCAATAGGAAACCGCGCATCTCACACCTCCCCCAGTGTGAAGCGATAACGATAGAAGGCACTCCGCGCCAAATCAGCCGGCTCGGTGATCCGATCCGCCAAATGCGGCACGGGATCAACGCCTCCACCGATGCGGTCGGCCATCGCACAAGCTTGCGAGCAGAACGGCGGCCGCGTTTCCACGTGGGCATCTTCCGTGGCTGGCTTCACCAGCAGCCGACAGAAGGGGGCGTGCAACAGCGCCGCCTGCAACAATCCGCCGTAGCCGTAATCACACCCGGCCAGTAGCAGCATGAAACGATTCGCGCCGTGGCGATCGTATTCGGGCCAACGGTTGTCGGGGTTCACGGCAAACACATCGATCAAGCCAGGAAACTTGCGCACCTGACTGGCCAACGTCACCGCCCTGCCCCCCTTAAGCTCACGAATCTCGCAGCAGAACAAGGTGTCGCCCCACCAAATCGCCCGCGCGGCATGCGTGTATTCGCTGCGCCCCGCCGTGCCAATCAGTCGCGACAACAGTCCCCGACCACGAAACAACAGCAAATCGCCGTTCCAAATTTGTGCTGCGCTCTCTGACAGTCGCACGTAATTTTCTCGTTTTTCATTCACTCGCCTGTTCCTCACTGCGCACAAAAAAAGCCGACCGCAGGACCAAACCCTCAGCTGAGGATTTCGTCTCGCGGTCGGCTTGTGTGATACCCCTCAGAACTTTGAAATTCTGGATGGGCTTCGTTCAATACCTCACGAACAAACGCACCATAACATAGTGCGTGGCACAATTTCTACAAAAAAATTGGAAGAAAATTTTCGCTAAGCGCCGGTACTTGTACCGTCACCCGCCGCAAGCGGCGTGGCTAAATCATTACCGGCTAATCATATAACGCCGATTGGCCACCCGGCCGGCGTAGTCGCGCTCATACGCGCTGAACTCGGCCCACACGGGAAAGTGATCGGAAATCTCCAGCGCCTGCTGCTCGTTGAGATTGTAATTCCGCATCACGTCGAAGACCCCCGACCGGCCCGTGTATTCGGTCGTCGAGGATTGATGAATGATCAGATTGTCGTACTGTTTATCTTGCCGCGTGTTGGTCGAAACGCCGGCAATCAAGGGCAGGATGCCCGGGAGTTGCCCCAGACGCTGTAAGTGCCTGTCGTCGGCATTGAAATCGCCGAGCATGATCACATCGTCTTCTTGGCGTGCTGACCGTCGCACGACTCGATACACTTCCGCCAGCGCATCAAGTTCCACCACCAAATCACGCGGATTCGGATCGGTATGGACATTCACCAGCGTGAACGTGAATGCTTCGTCGGGATCGACCCCACGCACAGCAAACGTCGCCACCAACGGTTCGCGATGCAAGAGATCGTCGGGATCGTTGATCGTGTAAATACTTTGAGGATCCACGGTAATGCGGTCGGTATCAAAGATATACACATACTGCTCTTTGCTCACCGTGCGACCCAGCCGCGGGCCGATCACATGATCGTAACGCCGCCCGGGCTGATTGATGAGTTGCACGAAATTCGGAATCAAATACTCGTTCTGAGAACGGATTTCCTGAATCGCTACGATATCAAACTTGCGAATCATATCCGCCAGCCGCACCATGACGTACTGCTTCGACGCCTTGGTATTGCCGAACGCTTCGATGTTGAACGAGGCTATGCGAATCACCGGCCCGCTGTTGGGAAGTCCGGGGGGTTGAACTTCGGCAGCATTCGACGAGACCGGCTGATAATTTTGCGTCGGAGATGGGGCTGGAGCCGACGAACCATTCCAAGTGCCCGGCGAACGATACGGATTCACTGCCGCTGGCTGATTGCCGTCGGGGCGCACCGCCATCTGGCTGAGTCCCCCTCCTTGCAGGAAGAGCCAACTCAGATAGCCAATCACACCAAGCGTACCGAGCGACAAGAACCGTTGCACGAGCCCCTCCTTGGGCAGCGAGCAATACATCTAGCCCGATCATCTTGATCGGGAAAACAAGCGCAGCGCGCGCAACACCTGCGCGGCAAAGAATATCGGCCAACCGCAATTGTTGCCAGAGGAATACGCGGTGCCGCTTGCGGCTTAGCGCCCCACCCCGCTGCCGCATGCTAGCAAAATTTTTACACGAGATAGCAGAGCAAGCAGAGGATGAATACAGAACACTAATCAGCGCTAATCTTCGCTAATAAACATTTCTTAATTAGCAATTATTAGCGTTCTGCACTTCTTATCTCTGCTCCCTCTGCTTGCTCCTGTAAATCCCTTCATAGAAATCCGCGAAGATCCGCCCAATCAGTGTTCATCCGCGTTCTATTAGAATTACCGTCGAGCGTGCTTCACCAAATGCCCCAACTCCGGCAAGATCAACTTATCCATTGCCAGCCGCACCGCCGCCGTCGACCCCGGCATGGCTAGCACCAAGGTGTTCTCGATCATGCCCCCCAGCGCCCGGCTTAACATCGCCGCCGCCCCAATCTCTTGATAGCTCAGCATCCGAAACAGTTCGCCAAACCCGGGCAGCTCCTTGGTCAACATTCCTGCAATCGTATCCGGCGTTTGATCGCGCGCGGCAATCCCGGTCCCGCCGGTCAGCAACACGGCATCCACCTCCGCCGAAGCCACGTACTTGAGCAACGCTTCGCGCATGGGAACCGGCTCGTCGGGGATGACCACGTGCTCGACGACGCTATGCCCGCCCGCTTGCAGGCCTTCGACAATCAATTGTCCGCTCTTGTCGGTGGCGGGAGTACGGCTGTCGCTCACCGTGATCACCGCACAACGGACGGCCGGTGGTGCCGATTGCCGGTGTTCTTCGGCCGACGGGCTGCAATATCGTTCGGTCATTTTCGCACTTTTCCGCGGGATTTCTCGACTTGGGAACGGATCGACTATAATTGAAGATACCGAGCAAGTGGCGAGAATACCACGGTCCGAGAATAGAACGCGGATTGGGTGGATTGTCACAGATTATTACAGGAGAAAGCAGAGGGAGCAGAGAGGGGAACTCTAATAACCGCTAATCACCACTAATAAAAATTTCTTGATTAGTGGTGATTAGCGCTGATAAGTGTTCCAAATTTTTTTTCTGCTCACTCTGCTACCTCCTGTAAAAAAATCCGCGAAGATCCGTCCAATCCGCGTTCATCTGCGTTCTAATAATTTAAGAAACTTTTGTGCAACGTCTGTCTTTGGCCTCTATGAAGTCTTTCAATACACACATCCTGTGCTTCTCGATCGCAACAGTGCTGTGTGCTGACATGACCTATGCCGATGTGTTTCATCTGACCGATGGCGGGCAAGTCTCCGGCCAGCTCGTGGAGCGCGGCGACAAGGGCGAGTACATCGTCAAAACCGATCTCGGCGGCAACGTCACGCTTGCCAAAGACCAAGTGCAAGACCATGTCCGCGAGAGCGAACATCAACGGGAATATGAAACCCGGAGCCGTTCGCTGCCCGATACCGTCGCGGCTCATCGCTCGATGGTTTCCTGGTGCAAGGAGCACAAACTTTCCGATCAGGCCGATCACCATTTGCAGCGGATTATCGAACTCGATCCCAACGACGAGCAAGCCCGCACGGCCTTGGGCTATCAAAAGCATCAGGGAAAATGGTTCAAGCGTGACGACATCATGGCTGCACGTGGCATGCGGTTCTACGACGGGGCCTACCGCACCGCGCAAGACATCGCGTTGCGGGAACGCGACAAGGCGCATCAGAATGCCGAAAACGAGTGGTTCCAGCAGCTCAAGCTCTGGCGCGGTTGGCTCGACGGGCGCCGCGTGGATCGTGCCGACGAGGCATTAGCGGAAATTCGCTCGATCACCGATCCCCAGGCTGCCATGTCGCTCGTGAGAATGCTCGCCTATGAAAAGGACGACGGTTATCGTCCTTTGTGGATGGAAGTTTTCAGCCAAGTCAAGCATCCTGCCACGATGCGGGCATTGGTTAATCTGTCGATCACCGAACCCGACCGCGACACGCGGATGCAATGTGTTGAGTATCTCCTGAGCATGGGCCAAGAGATCGATATCTCGCCCTATGTAAAAGCGCTCCGCAGCAAAGACAACGACACGATCAACATTACGGCGGAAGCTCTCGCTGAAATTGGCAACCCCGAAGCGATCAGCCCACTCATCGATGTCCTCGTAACGCGGCATAAAATTCCGCTGCCATCGACCGGCGAAATGTCGGCGTCTTTCTCACCCGACGGCAGCGGTGGTGGGGGCCTGAGTGCAGGCAGCAAACCCAAGTTTATCGAACAAGATTTTGAGAACGTCGCCGTGCGTCGGGCGCTGATTGAACTCTCCGGCGACCAAGACTTCGGCTTCAATAAAACGGCTTGGCATCGTTGGTACGAGAATCAACGCAGACAGCAAGTGATGCGCGATCCCCGCCGCGATGAATAATTTGATTCTCAAAGTCTACTGATATAACAAGTATTATCCGTATTCAAGTCTATTGGGTACCAATAGTTTAAGTACACAGGGGACTAAATTAAGCTATGCATATTACGCTCTGAAGGGTGCCTAAGATTACCACTGCCTGCGTGGACATTGCTCAGCTATGAGCATGCCCAATCAACCACCGGCTGCGGCTTCATGAATTTTACTTAGCCGATTTTTTGGTTGTCGCTCTTTTCTTGGCTGCTTTCTTCAGAGCAGATTGAGCCTTCACGGCTTTCTTGGGGACAGTTTTCTTCGCTGCGGTCTTTTTGTTTGCAGTCTTTTTTGCGGCGGCTTTCTTTTTATAAGCAGCCGTTTTTGGTGGGGCTTTCGATGACTTGGCCGAACTCTTGGCTGTTTTCTTTGTAGCTTTCTTTTTCTTCACAGATTTGTTGCCGACGATTGCGCCGGTGACTCCACCCACTAAAGCTCCCACGGGACCGGCCACAACGGCACCGAGCACGGCTCCCGTGATGCCGCCGACAGCTTGCTTGGTAACGGGTGGAGTTTCCGGGAGTTTTGCTGTGGACGAGGTTGCCGTAACACCTTTGGCTGACTTCTTGGCCATGATTTGCATCCTTGTGCGAGACTTGAAAGGAGATGAATACGCACAAGAAAGTTAGCAAACGCTGTGCCGACAAGGGCCATATAGGCCTGACAACTATCGCGAATAAAGAGGGCGACCAGCGGTCGTAGCTTCTTAGAAGGTGGTTACTTTGTATTTGCTTTCATGGGAACAACGAATTCGATCACCGGCACGACCTCGCTGGGCACCAACACGGTATCTTCTTCATGCAGACCGGCGGCAGGTTCGCCTTCGTCGTTCAGATACCAATGATCCTTCTCTTGGGCGCATTTGCACTGCTTGCGATACTTCACGCTCAAGTCTTGAAACAGAAAATACTGGCCGCAGCCGCCGTGATTGGCACTTTGATAGCCCGCAATTTCGCGGCTCGGAGCGTCTCCCAGCAACGGAATGTCACGACGACTTTGCAAACGCACGGGCTGCAATTTGCCAGAGGCATTACGATGGCCAAGAGGGTAAGCGTAGCTCCCCCCCATCCACTTGCGGAAATACTCTTGCTTGGCAGGCGAAGCATTCCGTAACTCCGCCTTAGTAGGTATGTAGATAATCACACACCCGTTTGCAACACGTTCGGCCAGTTGCGAATCAGGACAGACCACGGCTCGCGCGGCTTCTTCAGGAGACAAGTAGCCCCCTTGGACTAACTTGGCGATATACATGCCCGCATTTTCATCGGGGCCGACCTGCGGTACGCCTTGATCTTTGAACAAAGCGTAGTTCATCGAGGCCGAGGCCAAGGTGTGGAGATTTCTTTCGCACGTGTTGCCCCGCGCGATGTCGCGACTGCCGCGTAAGGCAGGGATAATCAATCCCCCTAAGGCGGCACAAACGCAAACCGTGCCTATAAAGTCGGCCATCGTCCAGCGACGGTTGGGATTGAGATGATCGCGGTTCTCACTCAACCGTTTATTGGCACTCGCCACGGAATGGCAGACCATCTGAGACTTCTGAATGGAGTGATCGACAAAACAGCAAGTTCGCTTCGCCAGTTGTGTGGGAGGGACCGAGTCGGGCTCGGCTTCTTCACACATCCCCATGCATTCTTGCAGTTTAGTCAACTCTTCTCGGAGCGCGGGGTCTGCGGCCAGGGCGGCCTCGATTTCGGCCCGCTCGGGGGGGCTCAAATCCTCAAGCAGATAAGAAAGCAACTTTTCTTTCATCTGCCCACGACCTTACTCGTAAAACCTGGAAACCGGCAAACCTGAACTTCGCGGTGCCGCATAAGTTCCATACGTGGCCAAAGCCCGGCGGTTCATACTCTGTAAACGCTTCGCACTCTGGAAACAAAGCACGAGCCTGCCACATCGGGTGACAGGCTCGTGAAAAAAGAGCTCGGGAAGGGTAGCAAAGGCTGCCACAACGTGCGAAGAGCAATTTCGAGCTAAGTCGCCAAATGCGACATTAGCGAACGATTTATTAGCGGTTTGTGACCTGCAGGTCGCGCCACGATTGGCCGAGACGCTTGATCGCAGCATGAAGGCGGCTTTTGACCGTTCCCACAGGGACTGACATGATCTTAGCAGCGTCACGGTATTTCATCCCTTTGAAATAGACCAGGTTCACCGCGCTTTGCAGAGCATCGGGCAGCGTGGCCACTTCGTTACGAATCCATTCAGCCTGTTCGCCCGAATCCACAGCATCGCTGGGATTGGCTTCCTGGGTCGCAACCACTTCCATCAGTGAACCCACTTCCTCGCCGCTCGCGCTGTGAGCCATATCGAGGCTCAAGCGACGATGCCGACGATTGCGTCGTTGGGCATCAATGGCTTGGTTGGTGGCAATCGTGTAAAGCCAAGGACGGAATTTGCGGCCCGACTCAAACGATTCGCACTTCAGGTGCACTTGCAAAAAAGTCGTCTGGAACACATCCTCGGCCAACGCGCCGTCGCCGAGATAGCGTCGCAGATAATTGTACAGTTCACGTTCGTAGCGCGAGACCAACTCGCTGAAGACGGTCGTATCTTCCGCGCTCTGATATTTGGCGAGCAGCTGTTCATCGCTGAGCTTCGCCAAATCGTGATTGTTGTTCTTGTTCAAAACTTCCTTGGTGTTCCTAGCCATCTTTACGAACTCCTCGTTCCGAGAGTTCGACGTTTACGAGGAGAAAATCCTTTCTCCTAGCCGTCCAAATAGGATTCCGCGAACCCTCGCAACTTACATGTGCGTTTTCCATGGGTAGCGGACAGCGACCGGTCCACTTTCGTTAGACCAGCCGTAGCAGTCGAACCTGTTGCCCCATTGTAACCCCTCTTGCCGAAAAATGCTCGTAGGAGGTGTTTTTGCGACAGGCAGTTCATGCTGCTGTGTGTGTGAAAAAGCAAGTCCCATGCCGGGAAGTGTCTAATCCGTGGGAACCGCAGTGGTAGCAAAGTCCCAAAATCAAATGAGATAATCTGTTACGCAAATTGGTGGTTTCCCGGTTCACGAAATGTCCTTCGCCGGGGGCTGCCAAATCTTGCACTTTTTTCCAAGATCACAGACTTTGGCAGTCAGGCTGTCAAACGGCTGGTGATCGATTTTGCCACATTGGATGAAAATAATACGCTCAATTGGACAGTTATGAAATCGCTTGCAGAAAGGGTGATTCATCGCTGGCGTCGGAACAGAACGGCAACAACCCCGCCCAGCCACAAGCAACTCGGCTCGGGCACCGCTAATGGGTCAGCGAGACCGGCCAGCGGCGCTGCGTAATTCAACTGCCAATCTGCGAGATCGGCACTGCTGTAAGGCGTGGGCGATTCTCCCCGCTGCCATGCCAAGAAGTCGCGGCCATCGACGTCGCCATCGCCGTCGAAATCCCCCGGGCCGGGGATCGTCACGGTGAGATACTGATCCACCGCCACGTCGAACAATCGTTGGGTCGTGCCGTCGGGCCATTGAATCAAGAGTTCGTCAATGATTGATGCCGCTCCCAGGCCAAAGTGCACGGGCAAGTCGCTTTGATTGAACGTGCCGGCGTTGGTGTTCGCCTCGCGGCGGAGCGTGACTTCGTTGGGCGTCCCTTCAAACAGCGTCGCGTAGAGCGATGCACCAATGGCGGTCGTGTTCCAGCTCGGACCTTCCAGTTCCACATACAGCCAGTGATTGCCGTTGGTCGAGGCGTTGCTCACGAAGAGCCGCTCAGGGGTTGGGGCTCCCACGGGACCGATGTTGTTGGGGACGATAAGATCCTGGTCACCATCCCTATCGAGGTCGCCCCAGGTGCTGTCATAGCCACCCTCAATACCGGCATGAATTCCTTCGGCGACGGTCACATCGGTAAACTCCCAATTGCCGTCGTTGCGATACAACTTGCGGCCCTTGGTGCCCGCCGCATTGTTGTGGAAATACAGGTCGAGATCACCATCGTTGTCGTAATCGACCGCTCGGCCTCCATTCAGATCGCCTGCAGTGTCCGTCAAAAGAGGTTGATTTGTGATTGTATCGACGTCGGTAAACATGTTGTTTCCGTCGTTCCGAAAGATTTTGCTGTCCTCTCCATCGGCTCCAACCATGAACAAATCGAGCTTGCCGTCGTTGTCGAAATCAAGAAATTCGGCTCCAAAACTGTTGTTCATGAATTGAGTGCCGTTGGAATCGGCAATGTCCACGAAACTCAATGAGCCAGTTTCGACGAGTTGATTCTCGTAGAAATTGTTGCGAATGTTGTTGTCGTTCCGACAGGTGGAAATATAAACGTCCAAATCACCGTCGCCATCGGTGTCGCCGATAGCCATACCATATGCCTTCCAGCCAAAATCTTGCTGAAACCCAACCGCGGCACCTACGGCAGTAAATTGCTGGCTTGGCCCCTGTAAATAAATCTGATGCTTAGCGGGACCTTCCATGCCGATGAGCAAATCCAGATCATGATCGTTATCGATATCGACCCAGGCTAAATTCTGATGGAATTCGGCATCATTCAAGCCCGTGGCAACGCTGGTGTTGGTGAAAGGTGCGGGCCAATTGTTCTTGAGAACGTCGCCTTTGTCGTAACCCGCCAAAACACCAGCCGAGTTCGTGCTATTATCTTGTCCGACAAAGACATCGATCCTGCCATCGCCGTCGTAATCGCCCCACGCGGCACTCCACGAATCTTGTAGCGTGGGATTAGGCAGAATCGTTGCCGTAATATCGGTGAACGTAAACGAACCCGTGCCGATGACGTTATTACGCAACATCTTCTGGCTCTCAGTTCCGCCCCCTTGGAAGAACACATCCAGATCGCCATCGTTATCGATGTCGGCAAGCGATGCACTCCGTCCGGAAACATTCAACCCACCGAGGACCGTGGCCCCCTGCTCGGTGAAGGTCGCCGCATAAGTAGCTGTTGCCAACCAATGACTGGTAAGGACACAAAAAGCAGTTGCGCACAGAATGCGACGACCGGATACTGGCATTTGTCGATACTCCCTGACAAAGTGAATCTCGCCTCACGATATTCGCTTTGGTCGCGGATCGCAACAAAAACATATGCGAGTTCTCGCAAAAGACCGAAATTGCTGCGCGGGAGCGGGAACAAAGTGAAGATTTTGTCCTTTCAGCCAAAGACTCCCCAGGACTTCGCAAGGGATGGTGCGATAGATTCGCTATCTACCGAACAACAAGGTACTGGCGTGATTCGGTCGCATCGATCACTTATCGTCGGGATTAAGAAAATTAAAGGCCAAACCTGCCACTAATCCGCCGGCGAGGTCAGCGGCGATATGAACCCAAATCGAAGACAAATGGAACAGACCGAGTGTTCCTGCTCCCACGGCAACCGCAGGATTGAAAGCCCCGCCGGAAATCGAACCGACGGCAAATGCACCCGTGAGTACCGTGAATCCGATGGCCAAACCGTAGAACGAATTTCCCTCGGTCGCTTTGGCGGTAGCAGCATTCAGCACAACATAGGCCAAGGCAAACGTAAACAGAAACTCGGCCACGCCGGCCTTTGCCAAATCGGCCGGTGGTGCAGCCGGATTTTCAACACCGCCAGTTAGGTACTTGGCAGTCCCCGCAGCGAGTAGCGCTCCTGCGATTTGTGCAATCCAGTAAGGCACCATTTCGGCAGCCGGAAGACGACCACGCACGACGGCGGCCAGAGAAACGGCTGGATTGTAATGTCCCCCCGAGAGATGGCCACCCGCGTAGACCATCACCATCAATGCGGAACCAATCGCAATTGGTGGAATAATTCCTCGACTGGCGTCAGCAGATAAGATGACAGTACAGCCAATCGTAAGCACCAAAAAGAATGTGCCAATCAATTCCGTGACAAACTTGCGAATTAACATCGCATTTCCTTTCCATGAGTTGTGAAGCGGGAATCTGCCTACAAGGTCGTTCGCGAGCCAGGGCTATTTTGCCAAACCACATGCCCGCTGGATTGTCAACTTTCTTGCTGCGGTTGTCTATCGAGAAACAGCGAATTCCTCTCACTTTGCAGGCAAACTCAATCTTACCATCAACGTATAAATTACGACTTCACTCTGACAAGGCCTGCACGATTAATTCCTTGGGCGGCTGACCGTCGACAAGAGTTACTTCTCGCCAAGTAAACTTAGGACAGTCTGCTGGCCAATCGTCCTTCGGTTTGAGTTTGAAAGTTCCGGCGTTCATCGACAGAAACTCAAACGATCCATCCTCACGCGAAGTTGTGCATCTTCCAGCGAGGGGACCATGACTGCTTGACGTAAAAATCTTCAGGCCTGCAAGCGGCTCGCCATGAGCATCGAGCACTCGACCTTTTAGAACAATGCCTTTGTTGAATCGGACATCGCCCAAGTTTAAGACTCCATCTTTCTCACTGAACTTGTTTGCGTCGTCGTATTCGATGTCGATTTCAAGCGGGGCGTAACGCACGAGTGGATGCTTGGGGTTTGTGCGCTCCAAGAACTCGGTATCAATCACCTGCCAATCGCCACCCGTCGTGCCCAGGTGCAACCAATTGCGCGCTTCCTTAGGAGGCACTGTCACACTGAACGAACCATCTTCTTCGGTTGTCGTGCCACCATTCCAGTCGGCGTGGTGTTCCGTGGAGTATCCTACATTGATCATATTCTCGTTGACCCACGGCGGCCTTGATGAACTGACCGCGGCATGAAGCTTCACGCCACTCGCGGGCGAGCCCTCGGGGAGCAGTAGCCTACCGCGCACTTCGGTGCCGCGATGGAGTTTGATCGTTCTCAACTTCTTCGGATCCGCGGGCGGAGCATCGCCGCGAAACTCTTTCGGCAAATTACCCACCACGGGAAAGCCGCTTCCGTGACACCACCCTGGCCCACGCACATGCAGAAATGCGGCTTTCTCAGGACGTAATGGAACCTTGATCCGGCCACTGGCATCACTCACGAGCACCACCAGTTGTTGATCGGCTTCGTGCGGCATAGAAACGCTGGCATCGACCTTAATACCAGGCAGAGGTTTGGCAGTTTCGCCGTCAACAAATTCCACCGACCAAAACTGAATGGGAGAATCGACATCGACAGTACTGAGGCTCTCGTTAGCTCGCACCAAACTCACACAGCAGAGGGCGACGACAACTCTCACCATATAGGCAGTATTGTTTTTGGCTGGCATGCCTGATCACTCGTGAACCGATGACACGTGGCAAGTACTGAACAGCCAAGATTCTAGTCGACGACTGCGATGATCCGAATATCAAGTTCTGCGGGCAACGCCCGTCAGCAAATTGCCGGAACTGCGCTACCGCTTGTTCCGACCTGCAGTCGTCGCGAGACCGGTCAGGAATAGGACCACCCATGAAATACCGGGCTCAGGGACCGCAACACTCGTTGCCGTGAGACTAGCCACGCCGTAGTTCTCTTGCCAATCAGCAAGATCACCGGCGCTAAACGGATTCGTCGTTTCCCCCCGTTGCCATTTCAGAAAGTCACGCCCATCGACGTCGCCATCGAAATCAAAATTGCCCGGCTCAGTTACTTCCACAGTCATCCCCGCGACGAACGGTACGCCGGACGGATTGCCTGCCGTTCCTGTGAGTCGAATCTCGGTGAGCGTTTGTCCTTGGAACGTCAGTGGCAGTAACAGCACCTGTCGGTCGAGACGCACAGATCCGTAGTTCGCAGTTTCAATATCCGGACCAACGAGGTTGTTGTAGATGTTCTGGGCGTGGTCACGGATATTCGTCCCCTGCACGAGGTCGAAGCTGGCGTAGGCACCCCCAGTGCCGATTGCCTCCACGAGGCCATTATTGGCTCCGAATGTCCCGAATCCTGAGTTGATCAGTGTGTAGACTGCGACCACATCGGACTGATGGACTGGAATCACAAGATTGTAGGGACCGAGCGGGCTAATTACGATGCCCAAGCTGTTGGCAATATTCGCCTGCGGTTTCAAGTCAAACGGTACCCCGCCGACAGAGATCGTGATCGGCGCGACTGGGTACTGCGATCCACCGAATGATGTACGTAAATCAGCATTGAAATGGCTCGAAATGTCGACCGTATGGAACTCAGAAGCCACTAGTTTTGACAAGAAAACAAGCGTGATTGCCAGGGCTAGCAAGGTGAGCGAGCCAGCGCAATTAAGAGTTATTCTCGGAAACATTAGTTATCCCCTTAAAGTAGTTTGTCAAACACCGACGTACTCGATTTACCCGAGCGGCGGAACAGGCGACAAACAGCAACGCCAAACCAGGGAATCATGACAATCAATGCATTCGGCTCCGGCACGGCGGTGCTTGCCGCGATCAACCCGCCCATACCATAGTTTGCTTGCCAATCGGCGAGGTCACTCGCGCTGAAGGGATTGAGCGAACCTCCGCGTTGCCACAATAAAAAATCGCGCCCATCGACGTCGCCGTCGGCATCGAAATCACCCGCGATGGTTACTAACAGTCTTCCGGTCGTGTAGAGTTGCGTAGCGTTCCAACTGATACCGCTGGGGAGCGATGGGAGTTGCAAGGTATTGAAAGTGCCGCTGATGCCCGCACCATCGATAATGTTAAAAGCATCGCCCACGGCTGGAATGAACGGACTGCTCAGTAGCACCTGCAACGTACCATTGAGCGACACCGCTCCGCTGACCAGCAGTTGATCGTAATTCGTCGCCGGTATCGTGCCACCAATATCGAATTTTAGTTTGCCAGCGGCAGTTTGCGTGTAGCTGCCGTCAAGCTGCAAGGCACCTTCTGTGACGGATGCTTCGCTGCCGGGATCGACGATGCCGCTGTTCGTGATGTCCGCCGAAATGTTACTATTGCTCTCGATAATTCCGGTTGACGCAACCGTGAGCGTGCCAGCGACTGCGATAGAACCACCGGTAATGACCCTGAGTTGGCTCGCAGATCCGGTACCCGTGCGGCCAACCAATAGGTTTCCGCCGATAGTCCAGCTCGACCCGGCACCAACAACCCTTGCTTGGCCAACACTACCGCTCAATTCCCCGAGATAGGCGCTGCCGCTAGTAAGTATCTGGCCGCCATCAGAAACAAAAAGTTGCCCCACACCGAGTTTGCCAATAATGATTTCGCCATTGTTGGTCCACGTTGACCCTGCATCCTCAATATTGACGGTACCCGTAGCGAAAAAGGAGGATTTGCCCATCACGGCATTGCCGCTCGTTAGTTGCCCGCCATTTTGAATCGTCAGGTTGCTAAAATTTTGTTCGCCAATACTTAGGCTGCCACTGATAGTCAAAGCCGATCCAGCGCTGCTGACCGTCGCGTAATTATTGGTTCCACCCCGACCCATGACCATGTTTGCGTGCGTACCACCAGTGACATTGACATTCGCGCCGCTAGTAACATTTAAGCTGCCGCCATTGCCATCCTCGCCGATAATCAGCTCGTCACCCAGTTCCTGCGAGCCGGTCACATTGAACGTACCGCCATTTACGTTGAGCACTCCCCCGTTGTTTAAGCCAACGCTTGTGTTACCGATAATCACCGAGCTTGTGGAAAAATTGCTGAGCGAGGTATTGAGTTCGCCTTGCGTCCCAGCAGTGCCGATAACCAAGGCCCCCTCGGCCAACGTGTTGGCGGCGTCAATCGCAAAGTTAGCGGGCAATTGATTGAAGTTCACCGAGTCCGAAAAACTGACCGTGTTTGTCCCCACAATCAGTTGACGGACTTCGCGAGTGAGCGGACTAAGAATCGGCCGGCCTGGAAAGGTCACGGCGTATTCGATATCGAGATTGCGGTTGAACACGGCCGTATCGTTCACCAAGGGGACACCGGCCGACCATTTGGTGGCGTCGATAAAGCTGCCACCAAGATTGGTATTCCAATTCGACGTGATGGCGGCCACCGGCAGACTCAATCCCAACATCAAGAAACAAGCCTGGACGAAGGGAGAAATTTTCATGGTGGATCGACCCTATTGGAGTTAGTGCCCGAATGATTCTAACTTATCTTCGAGGCCGACCCTTTGGCCGCCATATTTATTCTTTTCTATTAGCCAACATACCCCCGGCGGAAGCCAAATAACATCATCGCAATCCCCCCTCCCAACAATGCGCACCCCGGCTCTGGCACGGAGGTGCTTGCCGCCGTTATCGAGCTGAACCCATAGTTCGCTTGCCAATCAGCAAGATCACCGGGGCCCCACTGAATGGGTGATTGGCCTCTCTGCCACATCAGAAAATCCCGGCCATCGACGTCGCCGTCGAGATCAAAGTCGCCGAGCGAGAAAATCGGAGCCGCGAGATAGGCCACGTCGAGCGTATCCCACGAGACGGTCTTGCCATAGCCCGCGTAACCAAACACCTCATAGTCAGTCAGGTCGTTGGGAACGAGCGTGGCGTACACGGATTCCGCGGGAAGTGATGTCAGTGTCACGGGTCCACTTCCTCCAAAAGCAGCATTACGCGCGAAGCCGCGCTCAGGCAGGGAAGACTGATAGCCTTCACCCGTGGGGCAGATTCCTAGAACAGGGCTCGCAAGTGCAGAGGTCGTCAGATTCACCAGCATCAGCATATCGTGTCCGATATATTGGTCGCCGAGATATCCAATGCTTCGACGGACCAGGGCGGCAGTTGCGCCGAAGGGCGCATTTTCTTGAAGCTCGAGGTATTCGGGCACTCCAGAGAAGTTGACATTGATGAGCCCGTAGACTTCGGCACCACCGACGATTTGGGTCATATTGGGAGTGCTCGGGCTTCCTTGGATGAGTGGGTTGTTATCACGAGCCGCGAGCCCGATCTGAAAATCTTGGTTCACGCCGTTACTCGTGCCGTAATTGGGAAGTGCCGCGCCGTTGTCGCTCACCAAATAGCGACCGTTGCCACCAGCGCTGCCGCTGCTCACTCCACCACCGGCGTTGATTGTTCCACCATCCGCGCTAAAGAGCGAGCTCTTGAACATCACCGTGCCACCCGCACCACCGCCACCGTGCCCGCCATTGCCGCCGCGGCCACCATTTCCTCCGCTACCCCCGTCAGTGCCGTCTCCTCCATCACCGCCATCTCCACCAGTGCCGGTTGCGGTCGTTTCGCCAAGAAACCCTCCGAATCCTGCACCCCCGGCGGTGCCTGATTGAGGATTGCTACTTGTGAATCCATTGAGTGCCCCCGCTCCGCGAATGTTGATCGTGCCGGCGAAATCGATGCGGCCCTGGGCGGCAATCTCAATCGCTCCGCCGCCGGCTCCACCTCGTCCCGAGCCAGCCCCCGTTGAACCATTACCGCCGAATCCACCTTGGCCACCGAGACCGCCCAGTCCGCCGTCGCCACCATTTTCAATAGCAAAAATGACCTGACCGTAACCGCCACCGCCACCGCCGCCGCCACCTTGACCACTGGTACCACCACCGCCACCGCCACCACCACCGCCTGAGCCACCGCTCGCACCGCCGGATCCACCACTGAGCGTGAAACCCGTCACATTGTTCTGGCCACCGCCACCATTCCCACCATTTCCACCGTCGCCTCCGTTGCGACCTGCGAAGCCATTTTGAAAACCGTTGCCGCCATCCTCACCGTCGTCACCCGTTGAGAATCCGGTAAGATAAGCGAGTCCGCCGTCGCCGCCATCGCCGCCATCCTCTAGTGATGTCAATACACTACCAAGAGTACCTGCCGTACCGGCCGATCCGCCCGGTTGAATGCTGATATTATTGAAGCCCGCTTGTCCTGCTGCACCGGCTTGTCCCGCGGTACCCACGCCACCGGGTGTGCCTGCATTCATTGGTGAGCCTGTTCCGCCATTCGCACCGTTATAACTCGGGTCACCGCTTACCACACCGCCAGCACCACCGGCACCACCCGCCGCGAACGTGCCGCCCGCGCCGCCCG
>NZ_JBGSQY010000041.1:0-20906 GCF_041737835.1 Bythopirellula sp.
CCAGACGCACCGCATCTCGCTTAAACTCATCGCTGTACGTCGGCCGCTGTTGCTTCGCTTGTATGTCCATCTATCGGACCTCCTTCGAGAACCATTATTCCGGCTCCCGCCACTGTCCGAAAGTCCTGGGCTATCGCACAAGTCACAATGAACCGTCTGATTCTCTACCCAGGCGAAATCGAAAATCTCCAAGCAGCCATCCTTCGCTCGAAGCTAGCGAGGCGAATTCAGATTCTCTACCGCCCCAGACGATTAAGCAGGCAGCGATCCGGCTTAACATGAGCGAGAGCTGGGTACGTAACCGGTGCCGCGAGGGAGTACTTCAGGCTCTGCAGTACGGTGGAACCAACGGGCCTATTCGGATCTCGAGCGAGTCCATTGAGCAATTCAAGCGGGATTCAGTTATCAAGCCTCGTCCTATACAAGGTGATACGAAGCCTCGTCCCGCTCAAAAGCAACGGCCCAAACATCTTGACGAGCAAAAGCTCCGGGCGGCTTGGCAAAAAAATAATCCGAATCCCCCAGCGGAGGATTCGGATCGATGACCATCTCAAAGTGTGTTGCTCAAAAAGGTTTCGTGTCAACTGCCGGTCATTCGCCGTCGGCTGAAATCATTGGCAGCTTTGGCCAAGTGCTGATTGGACAAGTGGGCGTAAACACGGTTCAGCATGTCCACGCTGGAGTGTCCCATGAGCTGGGCCACCGTGACGACATCAATGCCTTGCTCAAGAGCCCCCGTACCAAAAGCATGCCGCGTGGCGTACGGATAAGCGGCGGCCTTGATGTCAAGTTTCTTGGCGAGGCGACGAAGATTGGACTGAGCCGAGTTGGCAGTCCATTTTTGCCGACGGGTATTGAGGAACACGAATTTGGAATCGCCCCGCGACTTTTTCAAAAACCCAGTCAAGCGTTGCATCGGCTCAGTAAGAAAAATGATTCTCGGCTTGCGAGTGACTTTGCAGGTTTTGTGTTGCTTGAGACAAAAATGCGTGTCCAAAACATTGTCCCAAGTCAAATCGCAAAGTTCACCAGGTCTGGCACCCGTCTGCCACAGGGCAAAGAGGAAGATTTTCATGGGGCGACAAGCGGCACGACGCAAGGCAATATAAGTCTCTTGCGACATATAGTCGGACCTGGAAAGTCCTCGGCCGACTTTCAATTTCGCCAATGGACTGTTCTGCAAAATTTCTTCATCGACAGCCCACTTAAAGGCTCGCTTGACCGACCTTCTGGCGTTGTAGCAGGTCGTTTCCTTCCAGGTGGTCTCCTTCTTGAGCCACTGTGTCACATGAAAAACCTTGAGGTCATTCACTTTGAGGTTTCCGCAATGCTCGCAAAAGCGTTGATGGAACCATTTATGATCCTTGTAGGTGCGAGGGTTGAGATTGTCAGAGGCCCAATCCAAGAAATGTTCGCTCACCGACAACACGGTCATATCGAGCGTGCCAGGGGCATCCACGGCTGTCAGCATCATCTCATGATACTTTTGCCAGGCGAGCTTCTTGTTCTTGGGATTTTCCTTAGCCTTAAGAAGTTTGAACTGCTTCCCTGCGATTGTGCACATATAGCAGCTAGTGCTGTTGCGATACCACGGACCCTCAACTGTACGTCCCATAATAAAACGACCTCCCGATCAAAAACCCAAGTGATGGAAAACCAACACACAGCAGGGTTGACCGAAAGGTCGCTCATAGCCTCCCGCCCGTTACAGCGGGCGGGAGGCCTCTTGATTCAGTGCATAATTCAGTGCACAGCGGAAAAAGTCAAGCAAACAAAACGTCGTAAGTTGTTTCGCTGCAAGAGTATCCCCGAGTGGGTTCGAACCACTAACCTTCGGCTTCGGAGGCCGACGCGCTATCCAATTGCGCCACGGGGACATTCGTTCTAAATTGTAAGGCGGGCCTTGGAGAAATGCTGCCGCGCCATACAATCCTACGTTTTGGCAATCCTTCATTTCAGAGATCGTCGCGCCCTGCGAGGTTCGCGACGTTGCTTGGCCTAGCATTGTACCGCTCGACGGCTCGGCTCGCAATCAACGCCACCACGAGGCGAGAACTTATAAGAACCGAATGACAGCGATCAACAAAGCCATTTCCGCCGCGAAAAAGTTGGCCAAAGAAGTCGACACGCTCCGCTTCGCCCCTCCGGTGACTCATGTTTATAATCCGCTCGATTATGCGTGGCGGGCCCACAAGCAGTATCTGGAAATGATGAACCCCGCTGGGGCCGAAGTCGTTTTCTTGGGGATGAACCCAGGGCCGTGGGGGATGGCGCAAACGGGCGTGCCGTTCGGACATGTCCCCACGGTGCGTGATTGGCTTGGCATCGACGCCAAGATCGATCAGTCCGCGAATATGCACCCCAAGCGACCCATCGAAGGCTTAGCGTGTGCGCGGGCGGAAGTTTCAGGCGAACGCTTGTGGGGATTGTTTCGTGAACGGTTCAAAACGCCGCAGAAGTTTTTCCAGCGCCACTTCGTCACGAATTATTGCCCGCTGGTATTCATGGAAGAAAGCGGGCGCAATCGCACCCCCGACAAATTGAAGCCCACCGAGCGCGCAGCGATTCAAGCGATTTGCGATCAGCACTTGGCGGGATTGATTAAGGCCGTGCAACCCAAGATAGCGGTGGGTGTCGGCGCGTATGCCGAGCAAGCATTTCAACGCGTCATTGATGATGAATCAATTCAAGTGACCCGCATCTTGCACCCGAGCCCCGCGAGTCCCGCCGCAAATAAGAATTGGGCGGGGACGGTTACCAAGCAACTTGTCGAAGCGGGCGTGTGGTAGTAGTCGGTTCGCCACGCTATGCCCGGATTGCTTTGCCCTCCGGCTAGAACATGTTCAACCCGGTGGCCAATCCAACTGCCGTCCACCCAGGATATGAAAGTGCAAGTGATCGACTGATTGTCCGCCGTCCTTGCCGCAATTGACGACAACGCGATAGCCACCCTCGGCCACACCCAGTTCGCGGGCGACTTTCGGAATGACCATCCACATATGGCCGAGCAACGCTTCGTCTTTTTCAGAGAGTTGTTCCAGCGAGGGAATCGGCTCGCGTGGAATCACCAGCACGTGCGTGGGGGCCTTGGGCGACACATCGCGAAAGGCTACACACTTGTCATCTTCAAAGACGATGTCCGCAGGTATTTCGCGATCGGCAATTTTTTGAAAGATCGTTTTGCTCATACGGCACCGTTGGTCTCGCGAAAGCGCGTGATATCGATGGCCTCATCGGCGAGCATCACGGGAATGCCGCCGACGATCGGATACATCAGGTCGCCCGCCGCGCGGACCATGCCGCCATCGAGCGACTTCTTGAGTTGTTGACCGCCGACGGTCGTCAAGCTCCCCGTCTTAATCTCACCATTGAGGCGGGTGATCAAGGCCGAGTCGGCGAGTTTCAATTCCGAGTGATCCTGCGGGCAGCGCAAGATTTGAAGAGTAAGGGGATCGATCAACGTTGTCTCTCGTTCGCAGGCAGCAGGTGTTTGATGGCAACAGTCCCTCCATTCTAAATTTTGGCAGAGCGCCCTGCTAGCAGGCAGGAAGCGTGTTTTCCGGGAGTTTTTTGCCACTGCTAGCGAAACAGCATTTCATCGCGCGATGTCGGCTGATGAAGGCCGCCCCTTGAGGCCGATAACTTTTGCAGGAATAGCTTTCCACAAACGAGACAGGGATCGTCTCGCCGCTGTTCCTCAGGAAGTGCTCACCAGGGATGTGACATGCTTGTTCGCCGACGATTCTACGTCGCTGCTCTTATGGCGGTTTGTTGCTGCGCGTCCGCGCACGCTCAACTCACGCCGGCTCAGCCCGTGACGCCGACTCCGGGGGGACCGCAAGTTACCGAAGAAATGATCAACGGCGTGAAGCATCAGGTCACGCGCCACGTTGTCAAAACTCAGATGCCAGTGACCGTGATGCAGGATCGCCAGCAAACGGTTCACACACCCAAAGTCAGCACCGAGACGATCACTCATAAGCAAGTCTACAGTGTGCCGTTCACCCAGTACGAAGTCGTGCCCGTCTTGCAGAATCGCTGGAACCCGTTTGAAGAGCCATATTACACCTACGAAACACAGCTCGTCACGCGTTATCAAGAGCAAGTGGTCGACGTGCAGATCCCAGTCAGTAAAACCGAATGGGTCACAGAAACCAAGACCGTGCAAGTTCCGGTGACGGAATATCGAATGGGCGAACGCGAGATCGTCACCCGAGTGGCTTTGACCGGCGGCGAGACAGGCAAGACATTCGCATCGACGCAACCCACGACTGCGGCCCCGGCCAGCCTCCAGCCGCTCACGCAATCGAACAACGCTATTGCCAGCCAACAACCGGCTGCGAATTATCCTGTTCAAGCTACGCAATTGCCGACTTACCCGCCAACACAACCGAGCACCGGCTACGGACAGCAGGCTTACACTATGCCGGCCGCTTCCGTGGCGACACGACCAGCGAATGATTGGTCCGGTGGGCAACCCAGCTACGGTGGCCAAATGTTGCAAGCCGATCCACCCAAGCAAAGTTCCGGTTGGTCGAATCTGCCAAACAACGGTTCAGGCTATCGGTAAAAAGTAGTGGTGGCTTCCAGCCGCCAAAGAGATCCGAGCAACGGCTGGAAGCCATCGCTACGAAAAAAGGAGCCAATCCCGGGGGGGCTTGGCTCCTTAATTTTTTGTGCGTTCGATTGCGAGACTCAGTGAGGATTTCCGGTGCGGGTCATTCGGCGGTCGATCGACGTCGTGAACGTCTGCCCGACGTAGTGGAACTCCATTCCTTGGTCAAAGTTTCAAAGACTTCAGGCGATTCGTAGCGAACCACTCCCTTGCTTTCCGGCATCGGGCCAATCAGTCCCCGAAAAACCGGCATACCCCGCAAACTCAAGTCCGTGCTGCAATCGTCGATGCCAATCTGGGTGTGCATTTTCAGCACGGCGTCTTCGTGGCTGTAATCGCGGGTCCGCAGTTCACCATTCTTGCCGCGCGTGATAATGCGGAAAGTTTTTTCAACCGCCATAAGTTTTCTCAATCGAAAGCTGGAGGGAATCAGGATAGTGCAGTTATCGACTTGGCGTGCTAGCAGCTGCGCTTTTTTGTCGGGGGAGTGCATTCCTGGCATAGGGGGCGAAACCCGCATAACTGGACCAGCAGGAGACACCCGCAGAGTCACCAAGTGATCTACCACGAAGACACAAAGGACGCGAACGATAAATGACGAAAGAGAGGCTTCGAGCGCGAGTTTCTCTTAGTGCCCTTTGTGACATTGTGGTTCAAACCCCGGGATTTTCAGCGCGAATTGGATTTGACCGATCATTGCCCGAACGGCCCAGAGTCAGTAAATTAATACGTTCCGTATCACGCTGGAGGGTAAGCGAATTGGCCAGCGGCTTGACTCGAAATCAAGTGTCCAGTAATGGATTGTGGGTTCGAATCCCATGCCCTCCGCTTTTTCTTCTTTTGCCCGGCCAGAGCGACCGGGCATTCTCGATGCCCGTGGGATAGCCATGCGAGTCGTTTTGGGATCAGACCACGCGGCCTTTGCTCTTAAGAGCTTGCTCGTTCCCTTTGTTGCTGAGTTGGGCCACGAAGTCGAAGACGTCGGCACCTGCGACGAATCGCCGGTGGACTATCCCGACATTGCCGATGCACTATGCCAGGCCGTGCTCGATGGCCGGGCTGAACGGGGCATCCTGCTCTGCGGCAGCGGCGTCGGCGCCTCAGTCGCCGCGAACAAAATTCCCGGTATTCGCGCAGGTCTTTGCCACGATACCTATTCGGCCCATCAGGGGGTCGAGCACGACGATGCCAACGTCCTTGTGCTGGGAGCAAGAATCATTGGAAACGAACTCGCGCGCGAGCTTGTCAAAGCTTTCCTAGCGGCGAATTTCACCAACGAAGAACGCCATCGCCGGCGGCTTGGCAAAGTGTTGGCCATCGAATCTCGTCACAAGTGAGCAGCGATGACCAAAATTTCAACACTCTTTTGGGACGTCGGCGGTGTGCTGCTAACCAATGGCTGGGATCACGAACTACGTAACAGTGCGGCCCAACAGTTCGGCTTGAACTGGGATGAGTTTCGCGAACGCCACGATCTGATCTTTCACGCGTTTGAAACGGGTCGTGTGACGCTTGATAGTTATCTCGACTGCACGGTTTTTTATCGCGAGCGAGATTTCTTACGCGACGACTTCAAAGCTTTTATGTTTAACGGCTCCGAAGTTTTGCCGGGCGGTGCATTAGAGATCTTGCGCCAGCTCGCCCAAAGTGGCCGCTATTTGATGGCCGCGCTCAATAATGAAGCCCTGGAGTTGAATGTTTATCGCATCGAACAATTTCACCTGCGCGATTATTTCAGCTTCTTTGCCAGTTCCTGCGTCGTCGGTTTGCGAAAGCCCGAGGTGGCGATTTATCGACTCGCGTTGAACCTCAGTCAGCGCAGCCCCAGCGAATGCGTGTTTATCGATGATCGGGCGCTCAACGTCGAGCGCGCCGCGGAACTGGGGATCAACGCGATTCAATTCCAATCGCCCGAACAGTTGACCGCCGATCTCGCCGCCCTCGGCGTCACGATTTAAACCGGTCGATCATGGTTTTCCGAGGCGTCCCGACCGGGAATCAATGGCGTTCCGCCCAAAATCAAACCAACACCGCGCAGCCCTCATGCTCGAGCAGCCATTGTTTCCGCGCCAACCCGCCGCCATAACCCGTGAGCGCACCGCCGGCGCCGATCACGCGATGACACGGAACAACAATCCCAATCGGATTCGCTCCATTGGCTGCACCAACGGCACGACTTGCTTGCGGACGGCCTACTTCAGCGGCGAGTTGTCCATAACTCTTTGTGGTTCCCGGAGCAATCATGCGCAGTGCTTCCCACACGGCACGCTGAAATGGTGTCCCGCCCGTGACAACGCGAATCGAATTAAGGGCTTGGAAATCGCCAGCAAAATAAGCGTCGAGCGACATGACGATGTCGGGCAGGGCGGAACCTTGCTGCAACTCATACTTTCCGTAGTGATTGCCGAGCAACTGATGCATCCGCGATTCATAGTCGGCGAAATCAAGCGCCCGGAGTGCGCCGTCGTCATCGGTGACCAGCAGAATTTCGCCTACCGGCGACTGATAAGCACCAAGTTTGAAATGCATGGCGATTTTTCTTTCTTACTATAACTCCGTCAACTCAATCTTGCTGAACTCGACCTCCGTCCCCTCGGCTTGGATCGCGATCTGACCTTTGCTTGCCGTGCAGTCGGTTCCATCGTTAACAAGTTCGTCGTTCATGAAGACTTTGATCGTGTCGCCTTGGCATTCAATGATCATGCTGTTCCATTCGCCAACGGGATTTTCGGCATCGTCGGTCAGATTTTTGATTCGCCGCAGCTTGTCGCCGTCGGTCCCCCAGTTTTCTTTGGGCCCGCGGCGCACTTCCATGTCGGGTACCGTGATGTCCTCGCGAATGCACCAGAAGTCGCCGGCATCGCCCGAGGCCATTTGTACTTCGAGCGATTGCGGAAACATGTCGTACAGCGCGCGGGGCTTCGACGAATGCACCAGCACGCCACAATTCCCCGGCTTGTCGACAAAGCGGTAATCGATCTCCAAGCGATAGTTTTTGTACTCCTTATCGGTGATCAGGTGGCCCCCCGGCGTGCCGAGGCTCACTAGCATCCCATCCCGCACAATGAATGGGTTCTTGGCCTGCGGGTCCTTATCCATTTCCGGAACATCAACATGCCAGCCCGTGAGATCCTTGCCATTGAACAAACTCATCGTGCCCGAGTCTTCGGCCACGGCGATATTAATTGGCAACAGCAGCAACACGGCAACTTGCAAGTAACGGCGAGTCATGATGAAGTCCTTTCCGACAAGAATGGAAAATCAGAATGGACCTATCTTACCTTAGCAGTATCCTGCTCGTCATTCCCCTATCCGAGCCTGCAAGTCAGCGACCCGATCTTGTCATTCGCGACACGAAACGTATGCACGATGTTCAAGGGATCAGGCAAGCCCGTGCGGTCGAAATCTCCGTCGACCTTCGCCGTCAGCACGATTTCGCCCGCCTCGTCCGATTTGTCGATCACTTCCAATCTCACATTCAAGGCAAAGATGTCGGTGGTACTCCACTTACTAATCGCGTCAAGGCCACGGATTTCTCGGCCGGCATCTTCGACCACCGCGTCGTCGGCAAAGAGTTCAAGAAATCCGGCGGCATCGCCCTGATTGACGGTCCGCACATAGGCGTCGGCTAAGCCAGAAAGGTTATCTGTCATTGATACTCCTTGTTTTATCATCTGAATGGAATTCTATGAATAAAAAATTAGACCGTGGGGATCGTCCCACCGTCGATGACATACTCGCTGCCTGTGATGGCTGACGCCCGATCTGATGCCAAGAACGCAATCAGTTCCGCGATTTCATCTGGGAGTGCTGGACGGCCCAAGGGGATTCCTCCGAGCGAGTCCATGAGTGCAGTCCGCGCGGCGGTCGTGTCGGTGCCCGCTTCAGCTGCGAGTCGCTCGACAAGCTCAATGGCCGCTTCAGTTTCGGTATATCCAGGAGCCACCGAGTTCACACGAATACCGCGAGGACTCATTTCTTTGGAAAGGCATTTGCTGTAGTTCGTCAGCGCGGCCTTAGCGGCAGCATAGGCTGTTGTCGCTTCAAATAATGGCAGGCTCCGCTGGATCGATGAAACATGGATGATTACTCCCCGACCTTGCTCGAGCATGGTTGGCAGTAGACCTCGGTCGAGACGAACGGCGGAAAAGAGATTGAGGTCCATCTCGTTTTGCCAATCTTCATCGGTTAGCGCCAGTGCCCCGCCGCTGGGGGCTGAAGAGCCGCCGACACAGTTGACGAGAATGTCGATTCCTCCGAGCCATTCGAGTGCTGTCTCCACGACGACGCTACACCCCTGGCGAGTACTGAGATCTGCGGCGATGACCCGAGCAATCGATTCGCCTGTCGGAACAGTTCGGGCAGTCGTGACAACCGTTGCGCTGCCGCGGGCGAGACGCTTGACAACGGCTGCTCCGATGCCCTTTGTCCCCCCGGTGACGAGGACGCGCTTGCCAGAAAATTCGGCTAAGACTTGCGACTGCTGATCAGTTGGCATGAGGAACTCCAATACTTTAAATGTTTAAAAAAGGATCATCACTTTTCGCGCGGCTGGACTCGCCGGAGTTCGAGCAGGACGTCAGCATCTTCTAGCTTGAACTCATGCGGACGAGGCTTACCCTTCCAACGTTTGCCTTGCCATTCGCCGGCAACACAACACGCAGTGAGTTTGTCGCCTTCGATTTTGTAGATCCCCAGCACGTCGCCATTTTTCTTTTGGGCCTCGAGCGAACGGTGGTCCCAGATCTTGGGAGATGCCGAGGGATCCAGCTCAAACGTTCCGCCCCAGAGTTCTTTGCCAGCTTTGTCTAGCGCCACATAGGTGCCATCTTGCGCGAATATAAGTCGACGTGCTTCCTTGGTGGCGCCTTCGGGTTTGACGGAGACAATCTCCCATGCCACGGCGAACTCTTCCAGTTCGTGGCCAGTCTCAACTGTCGACGTGCAAAGATTTTCCAGTTCATCTGCCGGTATCGCCGTTGAAAGGGCGATCAAAAAGAATAAGGTGAGTCCTGAGCGAATCATTAAGGGCTCCTCCGTCATGTTTTTGTGGTGGTAACGCGATGGATCGCAATAGAAAACTTTACGCGCCGCAGTTTACGTTATAAAGTAGGTTCTTAATGGAAACCGAGTGAGCCGAGAGAAAGCATGGCTAAACGCAGCAGTCGTAAAGCGAATCCTGTTGACAACTCCCACGAGCCTCTGGCCAAATTGCTGGCGACATTGGGAAGTCCGTGGACATTGTTGTTGCTCCACCGCTTGCACATGGAAGGCCCCAAACGCTTCGGCGAACTCAGGCGTCGGTTGGGTAAGATATCCACGAAGACCCTCACCGACCGCTTGCGGATGCTTGAAGCCGAAGGGTGGATTCATCGCCACTACGAACCGACGGTCCCGCCGCAGGTGACCTACTCGCTTGCCAAACGCGTGCTGGAACTCGATCCCGTGATGATCGAGCTCGACCGCATTGCTGAGCGATGGTATGGCGGGAAGAAAAAGTAGTTCACCACAGGATTGGTGGGATTGGCCGGAGGACGAGCAGTCCCTCACCTTTGAAGCAAACCGCCAGCCGACTACAATACGGTGTTCAGGTGGCTCTTCGCAATCGCGAGCTTTACGTTGGCTGACATTCCGAATAATTTTGGCATCCGCACGCTGCCTCCCTCATCGGTGAAGGGGTATGCCCTTACGGTCGCCATCATGGCGGCAACGACTCTGATCCGTTGGGCGCTCGATCCTTGGTTGGGAGCGAGTGCCCCGTTCACCCTGTATATCCTCGCCGTTATCGGGGCGACGTGGTATGGCGGTGCTCGTGCGGGATTCTTAGCCACCGTAGTCGGCTTCCTTTTGGGCTGGTGGTTTTTCTTGCCTATCCGCAATTCGTTTGAAATCACCGAAGTCAGCAGCCTCATCAGCTTGATTGCCTTCTTGTTGATCGGCTTTTCGATCGCCGGCGTTGGAGGCGCGATGTGGCTTGCCGAGCAACGTGCGATCGATGCTGAGCATTACTCCAATCAACAAGCCGAGAATTTCAAAACCTTAGCCAACAGCATGCCGCAGATGGCGTTTATGGCGCACCCTAACGGCGATGTCTTTTGGTACAACCAGCGCTGGTACGACTATAGCGGCACGACACTCGAACAAATGCAAGGGTGGGGCTGGCAATCGATTCACGACCCGCAAGAGCTGCCCAAAGTCCTGGAGCGTTGGAAGAGTTCGATTCTCACGGGCGAACCGTTCGATATGGTTTTTCCCATCAAAAGCAAGGATGGTGTTTTTCGGCCGTTCCTGACGCGTATCTTGCCGCTTGTTAGTAAAGACGGTCAAGTGACACGCTGGTTTGGCACGAGCACGGATATCAGCGAAGCGAAACGTGCCGAAGAAGCCGTTCGCGAAGCCCGCTCACGTTTGGAATCGACACTTGCCGCCGGTGAAATCGGAACTTGGGAATTCGACGTCGTCAATAATGTCGTTCGCAGCGACCGTAATCTGGCCCGTATGTTCGGGGTATCGGATGAAGAAGCTGCAGGCGGTCCGCTCGAAGCCTATTCGCGTGCGATTCTTGCTGAAGATCGGCAGCGTTTGACTGAGGCGATTAGTGCCGCGTTAGAATCGGGCAACGACTTGCAACTGGAATACCGCCTGATCGATCCCGATGGGAATATGCGTTGGGTGATTGCTCGTGGTCGCGTGGAACGAGATTCAGAAGGCAAGGCCTTGCGACTTCCCGGCGTGGTGGTCGATATCACCGAGCAACGCGAAGCCGAGCAAGCCTTGCGTGCCAGCGAAGATCAACGTCGTTTGGCGTTAGAAGCAGGTGAATTAGGTGCATGGAATATCGATCCAGTGGCCAATGTTCTAACCACGGATGAGCGTTTTCGCGCGATCTTTGGACTCCCGGATGTAAATATCTCGTACGAGCAAGCATTTGCAATTATTCATCCCGACGACCGCGATAGAATTCGAAGTGCCGTGGAAGCAAGCACTCAACCAGAAAATCCCGTTCCGTACGTTGCGGAGTACCGCGTCATTCATCCCGATGGAGCCATACGCTGGGTTTTTGCCAAAGGCCGTGCTAATTTTGGGTCGGTGGCATCAGGACGCAAGCTAATAAGTTTCGATGGTACGGTTGCTGATATTACGGAACGTCACCAACTCGAAGACAATTTGCGGCAGTTGGCTTCGGACCTGTCAGATGCCAACCGCCAGAAAGATGAGTTCCTGGCCACGCTGGCCCATGAGTTACGCAATCCGCTGGCGCCGATTCGCAATAGCCTGCAAATTTTGAAAGTTGCCGAAGGCGATCCCGCAGCCACGGCCGAAGCCCGCGAGATCATGGAGCGGCAAGTCGTTCACATGGTCCGCCTTGTCGACGACTTACTGGATGTCAGCCGCATCACCCGTGGCAAAGTCGATTTGCGCTTGGAGCTTGTCGATCTCGCGACGGTCATTCAACAAGCCGTTGAAACGAGTCGACCTGCGATCGAAGCCGCGGGGCAGCAACTTACGATCAATGTTCCCGCTGAGCCCGTGTTCGTGAACGGCGACAACGTGCGACTTGCGCAAGTGTTCAGCAACCTGATCAACAATGCGTGCAAGTACAGTCAGTCCGGCGGCAGCATCATTGTAACCGTTGCGCGGCAAGGAAACTCGGCGGAGATTTCCTGCAAGGATACGGGGGTCGGGATTTCTGCCGAGATGCTTCCCAAAGTCTTCGACATGTTCATTCAGGGCGACAGTTCGCTGGAACGTGCCACGGGAGGCTTGGGCATCGGTTTAACTCTGGTGAAGCGCCTTGTCGAATTGCACAACGGCATGGTTAGCGCGCAGAGTGCTGGGCCAGGGCAGGGGAGTGAGTTCATTGTTAGCCTGCCAGTGGTTGAAGCCGTGGCCGTCTCGCCTGCGAAAACACCAACCAACGGTGCCGACAAACAATCAGCAGCTCAGCGAATCTTGGTCGTTGACGACAACAAAGATTCCGCGCTCACACTGGCGATGCTCCTCAAAAAGCTGGGGCACGAAATTCAAACCGCGCATGATGGCCTCGCGGCCTATGAAGCCGCAGAAACATTTCAGCCCGCGGTAGTGCTGCTCGACATTGGGCTACCGCATCTCAACGGCTATGAAGTCGCTCGTAAGATTCGTCAGCAGCCCTGGGGTGAGTCGATGATTCTCATCGCACTCACAGGTTGGGGACAAGACGACGACCGCCAGAAATCCGCCGCGGCAGGTTTCAATGCCCATTTGGTAAAGCCCGTCGAATTCGCAACGCTCAAAAGTTTGCTCAGCGATTTGCTCGCCGCACACACCGAAGAATCGGCTATGAAGAATTGAGCGAGCGGCCTTGTTATTTGACCGGCACCATCTCGACGTCCTCGCTCAACATGCTCTCGCTCTTCGGCCTGTTCCTGACGCCAGCCTTCTACGTGGTGCTGCGTGGCCTGCGGGCGGAGAAGTCCAAAACTCCCACCACTCCGGAATCGCAAAGTGCGATCCCCCATATTTGAAAATTTAGCCCCGGGTGATTTGAAAGTCCTGCTTTCAACACACCCGGGGCCATTCCTGTTCGCAGCCAGCTCTCCTTGCATCATCAGGCGATCTAGGCCACTATTGAAGCTTTCGCCACTGTTATCTGCCCGCAAGGATTGTCCCCTGTGAAAGCCAAGCGCCATTTCTCCGTCGCCAACTTTTTGATTGCTCTGGTCTTACTGATCCTGCTGACTCCGTTTGTCGTTGAGTTGTCTTACGGCAAGGCGATCGAAGCCCTACTCTTGACCGGTGTGCTGCTGACGGCCGTCCCCGCGGTCGGCGCACGGCGGCGCTCGTTCGGCATGGCGATTGCGCTCGTGATACCAGCCCTCGTAGGAACATGGCTGCATCGCGGCCAGCCGGAAACCGTCACGCGCACGATGGCTCTCGTCCCCGCGATTGCGTTTGCCATTTTCGTGATCTATCACCTCTTTGCTTTCATCATGCGATCCCCGCGGGTCAATTCCGAAGTCCTCTGCGCTGCGGTGGCAACCTACCTTATGTTGGGCATCGTGTGGTCAATGGCCTACGAGCTTGTGTGGGAACTGTCGCCCGAGTCGTTCATCGTCACTCCGCTAGAAAAAGGGGGAGATAGGGCGATCAGCGAGTTCGAGGCGCTCTACTTCAGTTTCGGCACGCTCGCGCCGATCAACGACAACGACATCACGCCCAAGTCGAACTTAGCCCGCGTACTGGTGATGACCGAAGCGATTGCCGGCATGTTGTTCATGGGCATGTTGATCGCACGGCTCGTGGGGATCTATTCAAGCGAAGAAGCCGCCGAAGAGCGTCTCGCCGAAGCGAAGAACGACGCTGCGATAAGTGACGAATAACGTCAACACCTCATTTTGGCCACGTTAGCCGCGAGGCGCAGCGCGTCGCAGACGAGCGCGCAGCGTAAGTGGCCAAATTTCGAGAATGAAATGGCCGTGCGGATGTGATATGGTTTTATCTGGCGAGCCTCCCGCGTAAGCGGGGGGAATTTATCGCAGCGCGCGTACCTTTCCCATTTCAACTTGTTCACTGCACAGGCCTGAGCAAGTTGCAAAAGTTGATCAAGATGACAAAGTTCAGAGGACCGTGGACTACAAGACTGTAGACGATAGACAAACTCCACAGTCCTCCCTCATCAGCTTTGCAACATTTAGAGACCCGCAAACCACGCAAATCTGGCCAACCTCGCAAACCTGAGTGCGAGAAGATATGTTGATCTCCAGTTAATTCCGCATTCCGAACTCAAATACACTATCTATAGTACAAGTATCCTTCCCAACCACGGCATAGTGACACGCTTCACAAACGTAATCCCAACCAGTAAGGAATTATGGAGAATCTCGCTCGCGGCATAAAGGCAGCTCAAACAGGGATGCTCGTGAATACCGTGCTCGTGCTGGTGAAGCTCATTTCTGGCATCGTGGGCCATTCCTATGCGCTGATTGCCGATGCGATCGAGTCGTCGACCGATATTTTTTCGTCGCTGATCGTCTGGGGCGGTTTGCGAGTGGCAGCACGACCCGCTGATGATTCGCATCCCTACGGCCACGGCAAAGCGGAATCGCTCGCATCGGCCGCGGTGGCGATGATGCTGCTCGGAGCGGCGGTGAGTATCGTGGTCGTTGCCGCCCGCGAGATTATCACTCCCCACCATGCGCCGATGCCGTTTACGCTCGCCGTAGTGGCAGGCGTGGTTGTTGTGAAAGAGCTATTGTTTCGCACGGTTCTCAAGGTCGGCGACGACATAGGCAGCACGTCGGTGAAGACCGACGCCTGGCATCACCGCAGCGATGCGATCACTTCGGCGGCCGCGTTCATCGGCATTGGACTGGCGATTTGGGGCGGACCTGGATGGGAATCGGCCGACGATTGGGCAGCGATTGTGGCAGCGGTCGTGATCACGGCCAACGGTTTGCGATTTATGTCGATGGCGATCAACGAACTGATGGATCGTTCGCCCGATTTGCATGTTATGGAGAAAGTGATCGACGCTGCACATTCAGTCGCCGGAGTTTTGGCGACCGAAAAAGTTCGGGTCCGCAAATTTGGCGTCGATTATTTGATCGATTTGCATGTGCAGGCCGATCCCGAGTTATCCTTGCATGATGCGCACGTGCTGAGCGGCAAAGTGAAATCAGCAATTTTGGTTGCCTTGCCCGCGGCGAGCGAAGTGCTCATTCACATGGAACCGTTCGAGCCGGCAAAAAATCATCAAGCAACACAAGCAGTAACGGCAAAAGGTGAGTAATGGAAGAAGAACTGAAAATCGAATCGGAACACGAACGGCGCCGTCATAGAATTCGGCGCTGGATAGTGGGCTCCATTGTGGTTTGGCTGCTGGCCGCGTATTTGCTCATTCCCATGGGTTGGGAGTATTACGCGTCGTTACATCCTTCGTTTGATGACAACCCGAGGATCACAGAGACCGGCGATAAGCACCCCGGTGATCCGCTCAACGTCGCGTTGATAGGCAGCGAGGAGCAAGTTAAGGCGATCATGAAAGCGGCTAAGTGGTATCCCGCCGCGGCTTTGGGATTGGAAAGCGACCTCCGCATTGGGGCCGATACGATCCTGTCACGGCCCGATAAAGAAGCGCCTGTGAGCAGTCTCTATTTGTTTGGACGCAAGGAAGATTTGGCTTTTGAGCAACCCGTGGGCGACAACCCGCGGCATCGGCATCACGTGCGTTTATGGAAAACGCCAGAGCTCAACGGCGATGGGCGCACCAAATGGATCGGATCGGCCGTGTATGACGAGAAGGTCGGTTTCAGCCGAACGACGGGGCAGATCACGCACGTGACGTCATCGAACGTCGACAAAGAACGCGATTATTTGTTTAAGTGTTTGGACGGCACAAAAATGTTGTCGGAAGAATATGTTGTCAAAGACTTTCACAAGAAAGATTCGGGATACAACGGCGGCGGCGATCCGTGGAAGACGGACGGTGCTTTGTACGTGGGTGTGATCGCGGAAACAGTTGAGTAATCATAGCCCTTAAGCCGCTTTGAATTTTTTGGCCGTGAGCACGCCGAGATAGAGAAACACCAGCAGGACCAGGAGTTGTGTAATGCCGAACGGGGGTTCGGATTGCGTTGGCGCCAATTCGTGTAGAGCCGGCAGACGCAGGAAGAGTTGGGCCACCAGGACAAAAGCATTGAAATATAAGGCAGCCACGGCGGTGATCACGTAAACAAGTTGCCACTTGCCAGCAAGCTTTTTTACGAACAAAGCATAGACGGCAATCGCCAGGAGAATCAATGAAAGAATCGCAACGCCATGCGAAGGCAGGAACTTTTCAAAAGGAAAACCAAAGCCCGTGACATTCGTGGCGATAGTTGTTGCCAGAAAGAGCGCCGTCCAACCGTGAAAGAGTCGTCCCGTGAACATCCCCCCAACAACGACAAAACCACTTGCCAGTGCGACAAGGCTGATAATGACATGCACAAGTGTGAAAGTGGCCACCGCAAGATTCTCCGCAGTCCGACGAATACTTAAGAGTGTGAACTTTGACGCTTGGCCAACAAGCAGTCAAGTTCAGCAGTGGATTTAACGGGCGGGATTGCAATTGCGGACAAGATAAGCTGAGATATCAAACACTGTACAACAAAGTTGCGTGCGAACTCGTGATCAATATCAATAAACAAGATTGGAACATTCATGGAATTTCTATTAGCTTGGCTTGTGCTCGCGCTGGGCGTTTTCGCTGCCGCTAAGTTGATCCCAGGTGTGTCTGTTCCCGACTTTTGGGATGCCGTTGTCGTCGCAGCTATTTTTGGTGTGCTCAATTTCTTCCTCGGATGGCTGCTCTATGTTTTTTTGGGACTAGCAACGCTTGGAATTGGCTTTTTGCTGGGGTTTATAACTCGGCTGATTGTGAACGCGATATTGCTGAAGTTCACCGGCGCCCTGACCGATCGCATGACGATCAAGGGCTTCGGCAACGCTGTGTTGGCCTCTCTCGTGATCAGTGTGGTGGGCATCCTAGCGGACGTATTGATCGATTAATGTTGGAATCGTGATGCTATTGATTTACGGGTTGAATAAAGCATTGCCACTTTTGCCTTCACGGGTCATCGGCTCGATCCGTGGATGGCCAGCGTAACAGCTAAGCTCAAAGCCCACGGCGCCACTTTCAAAAAGTACCCATTCAAGAATATTGGTCTTTAGCATAGCGGATCTCGTCCAACCGAGGATGAATATGAAACTTACTCTGTGTCTTGCGATTCTGATGTTCTCGATTGTTGATCCGTGTTTTTCCCAAACGCAACTTCCTCAGCCCGATCCCAAATTTACAGGTCAAATCGGCGAGACGTACAAAGATTCAAAGCCCGACTATCCCTGGCCCGTGAGAGCTCCCGAGGGGGCTCCCAATGTGTTGATCATCTTGCTCGATGACGTGGGCTTTGGAATGTGCGGTACTTTCGGCGGGCCGGTGCCCACGCCCAATCTTGATAAGCTGGCGGCCAACGGTTTGAAGTACAACCGTTTTCACACAACGGCGCTTTGCTCGCCCTCACGAGCGGCATTGTTAACTGGGCGCAATCACCATAGCTGTGGGACCGGTGTGATCATCGAAATGGGCACCGGCTATCCGGGGTACACCGGCATCGTGCCGTTAAGCACCGCGCTCGTTTCTAAAACACTCAATGACAACGGTTTCGCCACGGCGATGTTCGGTAAATGGCACAACACGCCGGAGATGGAAATCAGTCCCGCGGGACCCTTCGACCGTTGGCCGACCGGTTTAGGGTTTGAGTATTTCTATGGATTCAACCAAGGTGAGGCGGATCAATATCATCCGACGTTGTATCGCGACACAACTCCAGTCAGTGCTCCGAAAACGTATGAAGAGGGGTATCACTTTACGGAAGATATGACCGACGAGACGATCGATTGGATTCAGAACGTGAGAGCCGCCGATCCCTATAAGCCGTGGTTTGTGTATTTCTCCACGGGTGCGGTGCATGCCCCCCATCAGGTGCCGGCCGAGTGGCGGGAAAAGTTCACTGGCCAGTTCGACCACGGGTGGGATCAGCAGCGTGAACTCACTTTCGCTAAACAGAAGGAACTGGGAGTGATTCCCGCCGATGCTAAGCTCACCCCGCGGCCCCAGGAAATCCCAGCTTGGGAGGACCAGCCCGAGGATGCCAAGCAGGTGTACGAACGGCTCATGGAAAACTACGCCGGATACATGGCGCACACGGATTACCATGTCGGCCGACTGATCGAAAGTTTGGAAAAGTCCGGCGAACTCGACAACACCCTCATCTTCTACATCATCGGCGACAATGGCGCGAGTGCCGAAGGAGGACTTGAAGGGACGTTTAGCGAGATAGCAAGCTTGATGGGCGTTCAGCTGGGTCTGCAGAGCAGCATTAAGCGAATTGACGAGATTGGTGGACCGGCCAGCGAGCCGCATGTGCCAGTGGGTTGGGCGTGGGCGATGTGCGCGCCGTTTCAATGGACGAAGCAAGTGGCCAGTCACTTGGGAGGAACGCGTAATCCCTTGGTGGTGCATTGGCCCAAGGGGATCAAGGCCCAAGGGGAAATTCGCGATCAGTTTCATCACGTCATCGACGTCGTGCCGACCATTCTCGAGGCTTGTAAGATCACCGTTCCCGATCAGGTTGATGGGATCGAGCAAAAGCCGATCGAGGGGGTGAGCATGCTTTACACTTTCGACGGCGCGGATGCCAAGGATAAGCGGACTGCGCAGTATTTTGAAATGATGACCAATCGGGCTATCTATCGGGATGGCTGGATCGCTTGCAGCCGTTTTGGCCTGCCATGGACAACCGCGGGCAAAGAAGGAGATTTTCTGGCTGCCCCGTGGGAACTTTACAATATCGAGGAAGACTTTGCCCAGGCGAATGACCTAGCCACGGAAGAGCCGGAGAAACTTAAGGAATTGCAGGAGCACTTTCTCGTGGAAGCCAAAAAGTATGATGTGCTGCCACTTGATCCACGCATGGCTGAGCGGATGGACCCACGGAATCGAATCAGTGGTCCACCACGAACATCTTGGACCTATTACGGCAACAAAGTGAGATTGCCGGAACCGGTTAGCCCGCTGATTTTTCCTTCCTCGAACACGATCACTGCCAACATCGATGTGCCCGAGGAGGGTGCTGAAGGGGTGGTTGCCTGCTGTGGTGGATACTCGTGTGGTTGGACGCTGTATGTCAAAGATGGCAAACCTCATTTTCGCTATACGTTTTTCGACGTCGCAAATTCCCAAATCGACGGAACGGTTGAACTTCCTCAGGGCAAAGTGACGCTCAAAACGGAATATGAGGCGGTTGGGCCGATGGAGCAGGGGGGCACATTGCGATTATTCGTAAACGACAAGCCAGCCGGCGAAGGCGAAATCAAGCGAGTTGGTTTTCGTAGCGGGGGACTCGAACCGTTTGAAGTGGGGCGCGATTCGATCACGGCAATCGCCCCCGACTACAAAGACCACGGGGACTTTGCTTTTACGGGAGCGATCGATGAAGTGAAATTCGAGATCAAGAAATAAGCACTGACCTCGAATTACTTCACCTGTGCCGGGAGATGCACGCGGACTTGATCGGGGAAGTCGGTGATCAAGCCGTCGGCGCCAGCGTTGGCGAAGGTTTCCACGAGCTCGCCAAAGCTGGCGAATTGGGGTGGGACGGTCTCGGTGCGGAATGTGTAGCAGTAGATCGTCAGGCCTGCGTCGTGAGCGAGATCGATGAAGTTTGTGACTTTTGATTCTTCTGGCAGACGAGTTCTCGAAAGTACCATTTCCAATGATGGGGCTGCACCGTCGGCATAGCTCGCCAGATTTTCTAGCGCCGCGCTGAGTTGTTCCTCGGTGGCATTGGCGGGGAGTTTGAGCGTTTGATCGTTCATCAATTGCACAAGTCGCAAGTCGGTGTGCAGTTCTTTACGGAGCCGCTCGACTTCGGACGCGTCGAAAGTTTGGATAATCGCGTTGTCCTCACGCGAGGTGTAACCATACTTGGCGAGCGTGTCGAGCACGATGCGGCTCATGTCGCCTCCTTGTTCGCGATGCCAGGTGGGGTCTTTGAGCTCGACGAGTAAGCCGACGTTACGGCCGGTGGAGCGATTCAATCCTTGAATCAATTCGATGTGCTCGGCGAGTGTGGCAATCTCGAAGGGAACTCCGCCGACGGGGAAACGGTCGGCATAAGCGAGCTTATCGGTGTGGCCATTGGTCCGTTCATGCGCGCTTAGCTGACGAAGTTCGGTGAGGGTGAAATCAGCAACATGGTAGTGGCCGTCATTACGCTTGCGGTTCGGAAAGATGTCAGCCACGTTGGCGACATAATCCAGAATGCGGTCATGAATGACGATTGGTTCGAGATCCTTGGAGAGAACGATGTCTTGTTCGATTAGGTCTGCGCCGAGGGCATGGGCGTAGGCGACGCTGGGAAGGGAATGTTCGGGGAGATAGCCACTAGCACCGCGATGGGCGATCACGATGGGGACAGCACTGCTGGGCAAGCCAGCAGTGGCACGCGAAGATGGGTCAGCAGTGGCACGCGTTGCGGCTGGTTCTTTGGCGTGCAGCGCGAGGTTCGGAATCTGAATGAAGAACAGCATAGGAAGTAAGGCGACGAGTGTGTGGAAATGTTTCGCTGCTAGATTTGCCAGCAAAGGTCGGAGATCGGTGGAATGGAGCATGGCCTGATGAATTGTTCGCGGTGTCTAGGGAAAAAGAGAATGGCGGGTTCCTGCGTTTATGGTAAACGGTGAGGGGGGAGGGTGTGAGGGGCGGCACCTG
>NZ_JBGSQY010000054.1:0-101922 GCF_041737835.1 Bythopirellula sp.
GAAATCTTTTACAATCGTCAGCGGCTCCACCAGTCGCTCGACTACAAAACCCCAGAACAATTCGAAGCCGAAAACGCCCCGGCATTAGCGGCGTAGAAAAACTGGCCCGCCGCTGTCCGAAAGTCCTGGGCTATCGCAGTGATAAGCGTGAAGAGGTGTTTCGAGAAGCGTTGCTGCGTCGTTTGCCACAATCTGTTGCACTAACCAAAGGGCATGTAGCAGACAGTAACAACAAGTGCAGTTCCGAGTTTGATATTGTGGTATTTAATCCACTTGCAAGGTTGGTACTTTCATACGCAGACAGTTCTAGACACATACTCCCTGTCGAATCGGTGTACGCTGTAATCGAGATTAGATCCCACATCAACAAATCCGCTGTCGAGGCTGCTGCAAAGAAAATGCAGGAACTTTCTGAGCTTACACGGCACTACAGGAAAACTGTAATAAATCAGATTCTGACGCAAGAGCAGGATTCTTGGAGAGAGTATCAGTGTCCTGCAACTTCTGGCTTACCCGGATGCTCACCACCCATACTCGGATTTTTGGTTGGCTATGAGAGTGATTCGGTAGCCACTATTCTTGAATCGCTTTCGCAACACCGGGGTGCGATAAAATGCGTGGCTTGCATTGATCAATATTCGGTGCTCGACGAGAACCAAGACGAGGACCTGGGGCTTAGTGAAATGCCGGAGCTTTCACTCTCGTACTTCCTGCTAACTTTGTTAAATCACCTTATGCATTTTGAGGCATGCGGTTCTCTTTTTATTCCAATTTTAGAAAGGTATTTTGACGCGACTGATTCTGATGCAGATGCTGCCGGTTGAGTGCAAGCAAAATAATTTTCCTACAAAATGTTACCTTGCGAGGTCCAGGCGTAAAAATGCCTTACGAGATTAAATTTAACGGAAAGCCAGCTGGAATCTCTGTAAGCGCAGCCCGCGAAGGCGAGAAGGCACAGATTTTGGCCGATGCCTTTGTTTCGACCGAGGACGGCCAGCTATTTATTGATTTCCTTGAGCAAATTGTTCAGCCGGTGCTTAACCTCATTCAGGCTCAACACGGAGTGTTCACTGCGGCTTCCGCAGTGCAATCGATTCTCGTGTTGGTTTCTGATGACAACTCGGCTATTGCATATCTCAATGAAGAATTAGGGCTGGGTAGTACCTGCATATCCGCGAGAGTTTTGGATGCTGGCGAACGAATTGGGCCAGATGACATTTCTAGCTTCGAAGAAATCAAATTCAAGGAAATCGTGATTCCTGCTGACAAGGCTGTAATATTTCTATTTTCTCTTGGTTGGAGAAAGGGATTGTATTTTGATTTCAGACCCATATGCACCAAGCACTTTGGCGAGCAGCAGTCTATCGACAGATCCAAGCAGTTTGCAGAGCTTCACAATCGAGTAGTTTTTCAAAATCGCTTTGCTATCACAGAAGACGATTGGAAATTGCTGTTTGATGCTGGCGTATTCCCGTTCTACGGACTCCGTCAGTCGCTTTTCACCGAACTACTATCCCACCTAAAGGCCGGCTGGCCTCTTGAAGAACTTGGCGATAAGCTGCACGAAGATATAACTGGGAAAGTTGGCGATTGGCTTAACTCGTGGGCGAAAATTGAGTTGTTTGCACCGCACATGCAAGCTTTGTCCAGTGCGGTCGAACGATACAAGTCTGGCGATTTTTTCTCATCTATTTCAACATGCGTGCCCCGCATAGAAGGAATACTGAGGGGACACCTCTCCCTCCACGACCCTTTAAGCAAGGTTTCACAAGAGACGCTCTCCAAGATGGCGGAAGACGAAAACAAATCCTACGACATATTATTAACAGCGAAGTTTTCGCATTACTTGCACGAGGTCTTTTTCGCTTCTTTCGATGGGAAGAAGCCTCCAGGCGACAGGGAGCATGTGCTTTCAAGGAATGCACTAGCGCATGGAGTTCTAAGCGAGAGCCACTTCAATTCGTATCGCGCTTCGATTTGCATGTTAGTTGTCCATCAGCTTTCTAAGAGTGTCACACCGCCAGCATTACCAGCAACTGCCGACAGTTAGCCGCCAAGGTCGCATAGTCGTCTTTGTAGTTGGGCAAATCCTACCGCTCAAACTAACCCGGAAATCAGCCGCGGATCGAATATAGGTTCTCATTCCAGCATGATGTCGTGCAAGATGTTGTATCGTTCTATCAGTTCCGCGCGGAACGGATTGTGTTTCTAGCCGGCCGTAAGCTTATCTATAGCAGTGGCACCCGTTTTGGCCGTCACCTTTGGTATAATAACTTCACACTGGCCAGGAACGCATACTGTCGAGTAGTGAGGCGTTGTCAACCACAGATCTGACCAGCACTGTTTGAAAAAAATCAATTCACGGAAACGCGAATAGGGGTGGAAAAGTTGGACAAGTTGACCAAGTTGGAAGTCTTGAAATGAAAATTCCACTCGTGTGGCACAAGAAATGGCGATTGACGTGCCTCGAATCAAAAGATGATTCGTCATGCGAGTCGAGAGCAAAGAATTCACTCACGCCTTACCAGAAGAAATTCTGGCAGAAAGAAAAAAAGTGGAGCCGAGGGGGGTCGAACCCCTAACCCCTGGCTTGCAAAGCCAGTGCTCTCCCAATTGAGCTACGGCCCCGGAGGGAATTTATGATGTGAGATGTATGATCGAAGATGGGGGTCAACTAAGATCCGCAATCTTACATCTCAAACCAATATTTCCGGGAGTGGGCGCACCAAGACTCGAACTTGGGACCTCAGCCTTATCAGGGCTGCGCTCTAACCAACTGAGCTATGCGCCCGCACGGCCTCAGCCGGGGTGAAGTGCTATCACTTGCCTCCCGAACTGGGGTCGAATCACACATTTTAGGTTGCTATCGCTGTCTGTCAAAGGGGGATTCAGGCGATTCTGGGCCTTTGGGAAATCAACATCGCTCTGGCCCGCTAACCGGTACAAACGCTATAACACCGCCACTTTTCGGAGGCCGAGACTTGCGGGCCGTGCGTTGTGCGGCTGCGTGCTCGATTCCCAAAATAAGGAATCCCCGCAACAAGGATTTTTGTGATGTCATATCGTTTGTTCAGCGTGCTGGTTGTTACTTGTGCCACTTTGTTCGCGTTGGCGGATTCCGCCGCTGCGGCCCCCACGGTGGCCGATGCTTTGAAGCTCACGCCCGTGCAGAAGGGCATTGAATATGACACGCCGAAGGCCGATGAGATCGCGAAATCTTCGATCAAACCGGAAAAAGTCAACGGCATGACCGCCTGGGTCGTGCGCGGTCCGAACAATCAAATTCTCCGGCAATTCGCGGATTCCAACGGAGATAATGTCGTCGACGTTTGGAGCTACTACCGCGACGGCCTCGAAGTGTATCGCGACATAGATTCCAACAACAACGGCAAGGCCGACCAGTATCGTTGGTTCCACAGCGCCGGCATTCGCTGGGCACTGGATGAGAACGAGGACAACACGATCGACGCATGGCGATTGATTTCGCCCGAAGAAGTCGCCGAGGAAGTTGTGACCGCGCTTGCCATGAATGATCAAGCCCGATTTGAGAAGCTGTTGCTCACCGTCGAGGACATCAAAAGCTTGGGACTCGATAATGTTCGCTCCGAGCAGGTGACCAAACGACTCGCCGCCGCCCCCGAGAAATTCAAAACGCTGTCGGCGGATGCCAAGAATTTTAAGTTCAGCGACTTCGGCGGCACCAAGCCGGGCATGGTTCCCGCGGGTTCGCAAGGCGTCGGCAAAGATCTGCAAGCTTATGAAAGCGTGTGGGCGATGGTCGACACCGGTGAGGAGCATAAGCAATTGCAACTTGGCACCCTCATTAGCGTCAAAGGAGCTTGGAAATTAATCGACGGCCCTGCCCTGGGCACAGAAAACAGCGTGGCTGGATTCTTTTTTGATCCAGGTGGACGCGGTATTGGCGAACGGGCGACCGTGGAAGCCGACGCGGCCCCGACCGAGAAGATGGAAAAATGGATGACAGAGATCCAAGAGCTGGATCAGAAGCTGAGCGAAGCCGCACCGGCTGACAAACCGGCTCTCAACAAGCAACGCGCGGACTTAATGCTAGAACTAGCGAATTCGTGTTCCGACAGTAGTGATCGCGAGCAATGGCTCAAGAATCTTGCCGACAGTGTTAGTGCCGCCGCTCAGGAAGGCAGTTTTCCCGACGGTATCGCTTATTTGAAAGACTTGGAGGCCAAACTCGCCGCGGCCAAAGAATCGGAAGACTTGGGGGCCTATTTCGAGTTCCACCGCATGTCGGCGGAATATTACGGAGTGACACTCAAGGATCCTAAAGTCGATTTTGCCAAAGCGCAGGAAGAATGGTTGAAAGCACTGGAAGCATTTGTGGCGGCACATCCGAAATCGGAGCATGCTCCCGAAGCGTTACGTCAAATGGCGATGAGCACCGAGAACGCCGGTCAGATCGATGCCGCCAAGAAATGGTACGGCAAGATCTTGAGTGACTACCCGAATCATATTTCAGCGTCACATGCCAAGGGAGCGATCAATCGCCTTACGAGCGAAGGACGCGAAATTGCTTTGAAAGCCAAGGATCTGAGTGGCGCGGAGGTCGATCTCAAGAACCTGCGTGACAAGCCGGTTGTTGTGCAGTACTGGACCACGACTTCAGACGTTTGTAAGGCCGATCACGCCATTCTCAAAGACTTGGTTTCGAAGTACGGCGGTGGCAATGGCTTGCAAGTGATCAGCATCAACTTGGATTACAGTCGCGACCCGCTCGAAAAATATTTGGCCACCAATCGTTTGCCTTGGAAGCAAGTTTACGAAGAAGGTGGCTTCGACGGACGCTTGGCGAGCGAAATGGGGGTGGTGACCGTGCCGTTGATCTTGTTGGTAGGTCCCGACGGCAAAGTAATCTCGAGCAACATTCAAGCGGCCGAGATCGAAAGCGAACTCAAGAAGTTGCAAGTGGCCGGCCTACCTGGCGGCGATAGCAAGCGCTAGACTTAAACTCGTTTTGAGACGCCGTTGTATTTTTTGCAATCGTGTTGTGTTAACAACAACGGCGTGCCGATCTTTTGTTTTCATAGGTGCGTATTGAAGAGAGTATTCGTCGCGCCACGTTTGGCACACGAATCGCATAACAAATTGCTGACTTTATTAAGTCGTTGCTAGCGGAGTTCCGATTCACCAAAGATTGAATCGCGTGAACTAACAAAGCTAACAGCACCCTCAGCAAGGAATCGCATCAGGGACGCCGCACACGGAATCGTCGGCGAAGAACAATGGACGGATCTATCGCTCTCGAAACAGTCTGGGTTGGAGTTCATATTATTGGCCTGACCGCCGCCTGGATGGTTCGCAAAGAAGCATCAGGTTATCGCCAACGCTTGGCCTACAACAGCTTCTTCGCCTGCTTGCCTTTGGTGGCCATCATCACCGTCGTGGGTCAGTTTCTGTGCCTGACGACTTGGCCCCTTTCCGCCGGGACGTTGGGCGTGATGATTGTGGCCGCAGTGGCTGACTTCGGCCCGCGCACATCGCAAGCGACGACCAACGAACGCTAGTATGCCAGCAGCCGGAGAGTTCGCTTGAACTGCCCGGCTTATCAGGGCCGCATGTTTTTGTCGTCAAAATCGGAAAAAAACTCCCTTTCCGAACTCCCGACTGCCGAAACTCTCTTGTGACCGACCAACTCGTCTCAACTGCGCGGCTGTCTCCAACCGCCAGCGTCGACAGAAGGTTTTAGCAGCATCACGGAGGTGCTGCAGAACAGCAGCGAATCGGCCGCTCGCTCGACCCGAGTGTGAGCGACGAGTGCAGCAAATCTTTAGGAGGGGGACCATGCGGAGTTTTATCTTAGGTCTGGCGATGCTGAGCGCAGCGCTGGGGACCGCAGTGCCTACGGCGCTCGCGGCGACCAACGAGCAAGCAGCTCAGCAAATCGCCAAGAATCTGAAAGACAGCGGTAAGCTCAAAGGCTACCGCGTCGGTGTGAAGTATGAAGACGGCGTGGCCTGGTTGATGGGTACCGTCACCAGCGAAAAGCAAATGCAAATTGCCGAGCAGATTGCTAGCACCACGCCAGGTGTCGACCATGTGATCTGCAAGTTGGAAATTGCCGCTCCCGAAGGTGAAAACTTCGAGCCGGCTACCTTCGAAGAGCAGCCACAAACCGTGAGCAAGCCTGCGGCTCAACAGCCCAGACCTGCCGCTGCGAATCGTCGCAGCAACATGCCTGTGCCTTATGCCTACATGGGCCAAGGTCACCCACGAAGCATGCCACCACAAGGTATGCCTCCTCAAGGCATGCCTCCACAAGGCAATGTGCAGGCTGCTGCTTACAGCCAACAAGCTCAGTATTGCCCCGAGGGTGGCTACGGCGCCCCTGCGGGAATGAGCCACACACCTGCAGCTTCGGGTGCTGGCGTCGCTTATGACAATCCTCAAGTGCCAGGATACGCGTGGCCTAGCTACGCTGCCTCGCCGAACTATGCTGCTTTGTCCTATCCGCAGCAATATTCGGCTTCGGCCTGGCCTTACATCGGTCCGTTCTATCCTTATCCCCAGGTTCCGCTTGGCTGGCGGAAAGTGACTTTGGAATGGGATGACGGCTGGTGGTTCCTCGACTTCAAGGACAGCAAGCACTGCAAATAAGCTGGCTGAAAGTTAAACAACGGTTCCCAACCCTCGCCGAGCAGATTGTTCGGCGAGGGTTTTTTGTTTTGGTATTTCGCTCTTTTGAAGTTTGAGCTGATGCCACACAACTCACGCGCAAATCCTGCTAGCAAGCGGGCGTCGGAATTCTTGATTTTTTCGGTACAACCGGAAAAGGCCGCAAGTTCCACCCAGATTCACTCGATAACAGTAGCAGTAACTCGGCTATGTGCCTTGTTGCAAAGCTTTTCTGACGAATCACTGGACGGATAAAGGTAGATTCGATGTCACGCTCGCATAAGTTCACAACGCTAACTTTGGCTTCCATTGTGGCGATCAGCTCTCTGTCGACCACCGGATGTTTCTGGGGGTTGACGACAATCGGACCCAGTTTAGGTCCATTTGCGATCCCGACGCCGATTAGTCCCTACTTCCAAAAGAAGAAGGAAGACGAATACTGGCAACAGGAACGATATAAGCGGGTTCCCATTTTGGGCCCGATCACGTCAGGTGCCGACATTGTGGCGCTCGATCCACCAAGCGACGACGAAGTGATGCGAGCTCTCGAAATCGCTCAGCCCGTCCAAGGCGGCATTCCCCTGTTGCACGAGCACAATCGCAACAACGTACGAATCGTCAAGGAAAAAATCGCCGACTACATCGATCCTCCTCGGGTGTATCCGATGATCGGTCCGGCTCAACAGCATCATGCTCACTACAAGTGTACGATCTACTACGAAGACGTGCGTCGCATCGGCTGGCCCGTGCCACACACCCTGCGAGACGAAGATGCTCGCGAAGTGATTTATGTCGACCATAACCACCTTCACATGGTGGGGAACGTCGAGAATGCGATCGAGGCTCCCCTGTTCTAAGACAGTCGCCTGATCAAATGAGCTAACACGGGTGGGGCTTGCCAGAACTCCAGGGATTGGAGTGCTGGCAAGCCCTCTTTATTTGGGGCCCATCAGAGCTGTCTTATGATTCCCCGTTCCATTTATAAGCTGTTGTTTTTGGCTGCTATTTGCAGTCTTTTTGCGTTGAATGCCGTTGCAGACACAGCAAGTTTTCAACAGGCTCAAGATCTCTACAAAAAAGCAGCCTGGCAACCGGCTTTAGAACTGTTTGCCGGTTCTATTGCCAAGAGCACAGGCTCTGATGAAATCGCGGCGGCGCATTTCTTTGCCGGCGAATGTGCCATGCAATTGAGCGATTACCTCCAAGCTCAAGAGCACTACGATCAAGTGCTGGCCATTGCAGGTGATCAAGCCCTGAAGGCAAACGCCCAATTCCGCAGTAGTGAAGCACGCTACTTAGCAGGTGATGTGGTCGGTGCCGCCAGAGGCTTTCGAGAGTTTGCCGATGGCTATCCGCGGCACAAGTTCGCGCCATCGGCCTACAACTACCTCGGCCAAATAGCCGCAGAGGCAGATCTCCACGACCAAGCGGTCACATCTTACAACTTCGTTATCGAAAATTTCTCAACCGGTCCGGAAGTCGATCAAGCTCGTTTGGGACTCGCGCGAGTGTTGCTTGCCACGGGCCGTGGGAGTGAAGTGCCTGTCTGCTTGGGGCGGCTTTGCCAACATGAAAACCACGCGACTGCCGCAGAAGCAATTTTATTGTTAGGTCGGTCCAAGTACGAAGTGCGTCAGTACGATCAGGCGCTCAGCGCGTTTCGCCGGATCTACGAATTAGAGGCCACACCAGCGCAACAGCAGCGGGCCCATTTGGGAGCCGGCTGGGCGCTGTGGAACTTAGGCCGCCCGGATGAGATTTCTGCCGAAATCTCCTTACTCGCCAAGGCGAACGACTGTCAGACGGAATGTCATTATTTGTTGGGCATGGCCGCTTACAGCGCGGAGGATTGGGGCGTTGCTTGTCGGGAATTGGAACAAGCTTCAGTCGAACTCAGTCCGCACCGCCCTTCCGCGTTATTTTATTTGGGCGAAAGTTTTCTCAAAGCCGAGAACACGAAGCGAGCCCAGGAAATCTTCGAGCAAGTGGTTCGTTCTGAACCACAAAGCGAATGGTCCGACGATGCCGCCTGGGGTTTGGTTCGGACGGCGCAAGTTGCCAAATCCAAGATCGATATCGAGGAAGCCTGCGAACTCTTAAAAACCAAGTTCCCTCAGAGCGAATACCTAGCGCTGATTTCGATCGTGCAGCAAACCGATTTTAGCGCAGGTAAAAATACGACCGGATTTACGCTGTTTGAAGAAGCGGTCGCACTGGAGCGTGACGGCCAATTCAATGCGGCCCTGGCAGCTTATCGTGAGTTCTTGACATACAAGAATAATGGGACACTCCGAGCCGAAGGTTTGTGGCGAACTGCTCGTTTGCATGAACGACTCAAGCAATTTGCCGAAGCAAAGCAGTTTTACGAACAATTGCTCGAGGGGACTTCACAATTTGAACGAAGGGCAGAAGCGTTATCCCACCTCGCCGCGATTGAGGCGGAACGCGGCAAGCAAGCCGAAGCTAAAAAACATTACGGCGAATTGGTGGCAAACTTTCCCCAAAGCCCCCAGGCCGCACCTGCCGCCTATTGGCTAGCACTGGCTGCTGCCGATGAAAAGGATAATGGTGAAGCCCAGTATCAGGTCGATTGGTTGTTGACCCATTGCGATACCACGGAGCAATCTCTGACCGAGGAGCAAACTCGGTTATGGGAACAAACGCTCTGTTTGCAGTGTCAGTTATGGGCCGAGAGCAACAACTGGGAATCGATCAAAGATTTGTTGGGCGAGAATGAACAAACAGGAAATAGCGCAGCGAAAGCGCGGCTGGAATTTTGGCGAGCGGAAGCAGCGCTTCGGTCGGGAAATCACGCCGAGGCCAGCGAACGCTTTGACAAGTTAACATCGTCATCCGTGGGAATCGTTGAGGCCTGGGTGCCGATGGTCTCCTTGCGGCGGGCACAACTCGCCGCACGACGCGAGGATTGGCAGGCCGTGCTGAAGTTGGTGGATGAACTCGACGCAAAACATCCCGAATTTGAGCTCGCTTACGAATGTGATTACCTGCGTGGCCGAGCATTGGCAGGGCGTGGCGAAATGTCGTCGGCGCGAAGTGCGTATGGCGACGTTTTGGAGAATGAATGGGCGACCGGCACGGAAACGGCCGCGATGGCCCAGTGGATGATTGGCGAAACTTACTTTCATCAAAGAGATTACGAACACGCCGCAGTGGCGTATGAGAAAGTGATAGAGCGGCACAATCTGCCTGAGTGGCAAGCACGGGCGGCCCTGCAAGCCGGCAAGTGTGCCGAGTTGATGGAGCATTGGGACGAGGCTCGCGAGCATTACTCGCGGGCTCTGGATCGTTGGCCGAAGTCAGCTTCCGAAAAGCAATTGGCCGCGCGGTTGAAATGGTCAGAGGAACAGTTGGCACAACAGCCTTCGACGTTGCGCAGATAGTTAAAAGAATATCGGACGGCAGGGATGCACTTTCCAATCAACATATTGAACCAGCTTGGCTGCAAGTTTGTTGCAGTCTTGGCTATTGTGTTGACTGGAGCTGTGCCTGGTTGGGCTCAAGAATCCGCCAGTGGAGCCGCTCAGATGGCCGAGAATTCTCGTACGCTATGGGACATGGTTTCCGCCAGTGGGCCGTTGGTGTTCCCCATTCTTTTGTGCTCGTTCGTGTTGTGTGTTGTTGTCTTTGAACGGGTGTTGAGCCTGCGCCGGGGTCGTGTCGTCCCCCGTGTTTTTATCGAACGTTTTATACTGCAAATCAGCGAGGGGGCCATCGACAAAACCGAGGCCCTCGAACGCTGCGAACAAAATGGCAGTCTGATCGCTCGCGTGTTTGAAGCGGCCGTATGGAAGTGGGGCAAGCCGGCCGTGGAAATCGAGCAGGCCGTGCTTGATGAAGGAGAACGCGTTGCCAGCGAAATGCGGCGTTATTTGCGCGTGATCAACGGCGTATCAACCGTTTGTCCTTTGTTCGGATTGTTGGGCACGGTGCTCGGCATGATGGAATCGTTTGAAGTGATTTCCAAAAGTGCCGCGATGGGGCGTGCGGAATTATTGGCGGGAGGGATTGGGCATGCCCTGATGTCGACCGCGGCCGGACTCACCGTAGCGATTCCCGCTTTGATTCTTTATTTGTGGCTCACGGGGCGTGTCGACAGCTTGGTCATGGAAATCGACCGCCTGGGTCAGAATGTTGTTCACCTGATTTCCGCTGAAGGGATTGAAGAACGCCGCAATCGACCGAAACCAACACCTAAGCCCAAAAAGGTGGCATAGCATTGCCGTGAGAAATCATGCCACTCAAAACGCAAACCGATGAACTTCCGGCGTTGAATCTTACGCCGATGATCGACGTGGTGTTCTTGTTGATCATCTTCTTCATGGCCGCGAGCAAGTTCGCCGAAGTCGAAGCTGACATCGAACTACAACTTCCCGAAGTTGCTGCCGCGACGCCGCTGACCTCAGCGCCCAAGCAACGCACCGTCAGTGTTGAAAAAGATGGCCAGGTGCAACTCGACGGCGAAGCGATGACACTTACCGAACTGACCAGCAAACTCGCTGCCGCGCAGCGCGAGTTTGCACAATTGAGCGTCGTGATCCGTGGTGATGCCGCCTGTGCGTTCCAACACGTCGCCGCGGCGCTTTCAGCGTGTAAGGATGCCAATATCTCGGAACTGGGCATCACCGTCAAACTCGCGCAGGGCAACGCGAATGTAACCCGTTAGCGAGTCCTCACGGCCATGCAAAATCAGCTGCTTATTGTGCTGGCCTTTTGGGGGCTTACGACTCCGACTTGGATCGCCATGTGGTCGGTGCTGACAGTGCTCACGATCGCACTTGTCGTTTTACTGCGAGCCCGTTGGTCGAGAGAGCGCACTTGGCGAATGTGTGCGGTGCTTTCGTTATGGGTGCATGTGTTGATTGTGGTGTTCTCCATGACCGTGCGAATCGTTACGGGACCACCTGGACCTGGCAGCGGCGGACCCATCCGCGTGGCGGTCCTTCCTGCTGAACCAATCACAGCCATTGAGTCCAACAGTGAAGCGAAAGAAATTCAACCCATTCTGGACGAGTTAGCCGCTCCTTTGCTGGTCGCTCCCGCTGCAGAGCCGCTTGTGGAAGCGAAACCTAAGACCGATGAGCAGCCGACGCCGGATGCCTTCGTCATGGAAGAGCTCACCGAGAGCTTGGCGGTGGCGGAACCTTTGCCCCCTGCCCCACTTGAAGCACCGTCATTGATGCCGGCTCCCGTTGTTGAAGAACCAAAGCCCAAGGAAAAATCCAAAACCAAGGGGGCAGACAAGCTCGCCAGCGAAGACAAACCTCTGCCCAAGAAAGCTGAAAAAGAAACCGAGGCACCTACTCCGACAGACAAGTTGGCGGAAAGTGCTGAAACCACCCGAGAAACTTCGGCGCCAAAAATTGCTTCGAATGCTGAGACATTGCCAAGCATTGACGCCGCAATTCCTAATCTCTATGCGGATCGTTTTGCCGATGATCTGACGGAATTGGCGAGCGAACGTGGTGGCAGTTCACAAACTCAGGCGGCAGTCAATGCCGCGCTGGCTTGGCTCGCGGCCAATCAATCGGCCAACGGCGGTTGGGATGCTTCCAAATTCGGTGCCGGTGTTGAACGTGCGGTGATGGGACACAATCGACAAGGCGCCGGTGCGAACGCGGATACCGGCGTGACCGGACTCGCGATCTTGGCATTTCTAGGGGCGGGGCATTCACACACGCAGGGGGATTATCGGAACGAAGTCGCCAGGGCTCTCGAGTATTTGCGGCAACGCCAGCGTTCCGACGGATCGCTTTTCGGCGAAGCGGAATTGTTTGCCAGGACTTACTGTCATTCGATGGCGACTCTTGCCGTGTGTGAAACCTACGCCATGACACGCGACAAGCGGCTCGACCCTCTTTGCCGAGCGGCCGTATCCTATTCTCTGGCGATGCAGCATCCGACTGATGGCGGTTGGCGTTATCGCCGTGGCGACATGGGCGACACCAGCCAACATGGTTGGCAATTGATGGCACTGAAAAGCGCGCAACTCGCGGGGATCGAAGTTCCCGATATGACTTGGGCTCGCGCCGAGCGTTTTTTGCGCCGTGTGAAACGCGGCAATCACGGTGGCCTCGCGGCTTATCGTCCCGACGGCCCCCCGTCGCGGACGATGACGGCGGAAGCCTGGTTCTGCCATCAGCTCTTGCAGGCGGATCGTGGTGGTTCGCTCAATCCGTCGGCGATCCGCGAGGCGGTCGAGTCGCTTGAGCAGGAACTGCCAAGTCCGTCCAACCGCAATTTGTATTATTGGTATTACGCGACTTTAGCTTTGCAACAGAATCACCACCACTCGCCGGAAGACAGCTCAAGCTGGGAGGCCTGGAATCACGCGCTCACGACGGCGTTGATTGCCACCCAAGAAAGCGACGGCAGCTGGGATGCCGACTCTGTCTGGGGTGGCTACGGCGGCAAAGTCTACACAACGTCGCTCTCCGCCCTTTGTTTGGAAGTGTATTACCGCTACAACCCGGCGCAAGGGCCGAGCGAACTTGCGGATCGCGAGGGTTGGCAGTCGCTCCAGCGGTAAATTTGACATTTCATTTCCGACAGCCAATCATGCGCAAAGTGGCGATTTTACGGGGTAAACTTGAGGGGGCTGAGCTTGGCGGTTTGACTTACCCTTGCCCCCCTGTAAAATTAGAGTCATCTGGGCCGGGAGTTTGTAACCTCTGGCTGGTCCCTCTTTTATGGTGGCATGTATACAATGTTCGCATTTTTTCCGACGACCAGTGGAATGCTTATTTTGGGGTTAGTGGTCTTGTTGCTGTTTGGCAATCGGCTCCCCTCGGTCATGCGCTCCTTGGGCGAAGGGATCACCGAGTTTAAGAAAGGGATGAACGGCGAAGGTGCCTCCGATCCCAATCACCGAATCGAAGATCGCCGCGATTGATCGCAACTGCTTGATCGAATCCCTAGGCGAGACCTTTTCTGGAGTTTGTGACAGTGACGGGCCCCGATCTTTTAGTTGGCTACGATTTTTTTGTAGGCTACTTTGGCATTAGCCCGACCGAAATGCTGCTCGTTATGTTCGTGGCACTCATGCTCTATGGCGGTGAGTTGCCCAAGGTTGCCCGTTCGTGGGGCAAGAGCCTCGCTGAGTTTAAGAAGGGCATCAACGGAATTCAAAACGAATTCAACACGGTTTTCCAAGACGAGCCACCACGAATTCCTTACCACGATCCTGTTTACAGCCATAATGCTGGCACGATCGACGGCCATCTGGCTGATGAATCGCACCACTCTTCCGAAGAGGTGCATGAAGCCGATATTTCTACTCAGACTTCAGTTGCACCTCAGCCCGAGAGTCCCGTGACATCGGAGCGTGAGAGCATCTAGGCAATGGCCCTTTCGGCCATTAAAATGCCAAATCCCCGGGCGGCTAGCTCAGTTGGTTAGAGCGCTACGTTCACACCGTAGAGGTCACAAGTTCGAGTCTTGTGTCGCCCACTCGTTGTAATTCTTGCCGAATCAAGAGATTCTGTTGGCTGGCGACGTTCGGCAGTTCGGCTTCTTTAAGATGATAGCTATTAAATCCTAGTAATTTTCACCAGTGACGTGGCACGTGACCATGGATTTGATGCAGTAGCAGCCTGATATACGAGTAATGGGGCGGCGAACTTGGCAATCTTGAATCTGAACTTCCGAAGCAGTTTGGTTATAGCTACTATTGGCGCGGAATTCCCATGATTGTTTTACTGATTCTCGTATGCAATTGTCTGCTTTCAGCTGCTATTTCTTGCGCTGCTGAGCCCGAGTTTGTTCCCCTGTTTGACGGCCAATCACTCGAAGGTTGGGAAGGGGCTATTGAGGGATACACCGTCGAAGACGGCTTGCTTGCTTGTCGTGAAGGGGCGATTGGCAATTTGCTTACAAAGAAGGAATATAGTGACTTTGATTTGGAATTTGAATTTCTCCTGACAAAAGATGCGAATAATGGCTTAGCGATTCGGGCGCCGTTGGAAGGTGATGCGGCTTATGTGGGGATGGAACTGCAAATCATCGACAACGAATCCAAGAAATATGGCGATCTGTTGGACTATCAATACCATGGTTCGCTTTACGGAGTCGCTCCCGCCAAACGTGGTTTTCAGAAACCGGTGGGAGAATGGAACAAACAACAAGTTCGCTGTCAGGGACGCAAAGTCGTCGTGACGCTAAACGGAGAGAAGATATTGGATGTGAATCTCGATGACGTCGCTCCCAACGGCAAAACAATCGATCAAAAGGAGCATCCGGGTTTGGCCCGCTCATCTGGCCGAGTTGGTTTCCTTGCGCATGGCGATAAAGTGTTCTTTCAAAATATCATGATTAAGGATTTGAGCCAATCAACAGAGGCCAAGTAAACTCCTGATGGTTGGTTGTTCAGCGCGCGGAAGTCGAGCAAAAATTAGAGGCAACTATGATTCGTGTTGGGATTGCGGGCATCGGCTTCATGGGGATGGTTCACTACCTTTCGTACCAGAAGCTGCGCGGTGTGAAGGTCGCCGCGATTTGCGAGAGTAAAGTTAAGCGGCTGAAGGGCGACTGGCGAGATATTCAAGGCAACTTTGGCCCGCCCGGCCAGATGATGGATCTTGCCGGAGTTAATACTTACAGCAACATCGATGAAATGCTTGCCGATCCGTCTCTGGACATGATCGACGTGACATTGCCACCGGCTTTGCATGCCGACATCGTTATTAAGGCTTTGCAGGCTGGAAAGCATGTGTTCTGTGAAAAGCCCATGGCCCTGACGGTCCGTGATTGTGATCGCATGATCGCCGCGGCGAAGAAAGCTAAGAAACTTCTGTTCATCGGGCATGTCTTACCCTACTTTCCAGAGTACGCTTGGGCATTGAAAGCAATTCAAAGTGGAAAGTATGGATCCTTGTTGGGCGGCAGTTTCCGACGAGTCATCTCGGAACCCACTTGGCTTGCCAATTATTGGAACGCCGATCTCGTTGGCGGACCGATGTTGGATTTGCACATTCACGATGCCCACTTCATTCGCCTGCTATTTGGCAACCCGCACTCCATCATTTGCCGAGGTCGAGTGCGAGAAGGTTTGCCTCAGTTTTGGCATAGCCAGTTTGACTACGGGCCAAATGGACCAATTGTTTTTGCGACGAGCGGCACGATCGACCAGCAAGCACGGCCTTTCAATCACGGCTTCGAGATTCACTGCGAACGAGCCACCCTCTTGTTCGAGTTTGCAATTCTTGGTGGTGATGGCGTTTATTGCCCCCAGCCAACCATGCTCGTCGGGGGAAAAACGCAACATCCCACGTTGCCAGATGGCGATCCGATGAATGCCTTCGAAGCCGAGTTGCAGGAAGTATTAAAATGCGTGCGGGCGGGAGTGAAATCGCAAATACTGGATTCTTCACTCGCTCGCGATGCCATCGTCTTGTGCAACAAACAATCTGAAAGCCTCAGCCGTCGCAGTATCGTGCGGATGTAATGGTCACTTCGATTTCTTCTTCGCCTTCTTCTTCCGAGTTGCGGCGGCTTTCTTGGCGGATTTGGTTTTGGCGGCCTTCGATCGCGCGGCCGATGCCTCTCCCCCCTTCTTGCCACCTTTCTTTGCAGCCGACTTGTCGACTTTCTTCCCCCGGCCGGAACCGCTCTTCTTGCCGCCGCCGGTCATGTCGTTGACCGTGGCCCACGCGCGACGTTTGGCTTCTTTTTTTTTGACGCCACGCTCCTCGTAACCCTCGGCAATGTGCTCGGCCTGACGTTTTTGCTTTTCCGTGTACTTGTCCTTATCGCCGCGAGCCATGATTCGTTCCTCCATTACTGATACGATCACTCAACCCTGCAACAATGACTGTCCGCCATCGATCCAAATCGGCGTGCCCGTAATATGGCTCGACCGCTTCGAAGCCAAGAACAGCACCAGCTCCGCCACTTGCTCGGCCGTGCCTGGCTCGCCGTCGGTGAGCGGGATATTCCCTTCCGGAAATTCCACGGGCTCAATAGCTTTGTCGAGTTCGCGCCGCTCGGTCTTTTCATGAATCGGCGTTTCGATCATACCCGGGCAGATTACGTTCACGCGAATCTGGTACTGGGCGAGCTCCAGGGCCAGCATCTTGGCCATCGCCACCTGCCCTGCCTTGGAGCAAGCATAGGCTGTCGCTCCCGAGTTGCTGAACATTCGCGTCCCATTGACCGACGATGTGATGATCACCGAGCCGCCCCGTTTGCGGAGTGCGTCCAGGGCATACTTGATCGTGTAAAACGTGCCCGACAGGTTGACGTCGATCGTTTCTTGCCATTCGTCGGGCTCCAACTCGCCGAGTGGTGCCCACACGCCGTTGATGCCGGCGTTGGCGAACACGATGTCGAGCCGTTGCCATTTGTCGATCAGTTCTTGAATGGCCCCTTGCACCGCTTCAGCTTGGGAAATATCGACATCCAGTGCGATGGCTTCACCGCCGCCATCGCGAATCTCGGATACCACCTGTTTGAGTTTATCATCATTACGGCCCAAAACCCCGACGCGTGCCCCGGCTGATGCCAAGCGAATCGCGCTGGCTTTGCCGATGCCAGAGGTCGCCCCCGTCACCAAAGCAACATGATCTTTTAGCTCGTTCATGACGGGCCAAAATGCATATGCCATGCCACTCCGACCACGTAGCGATCAAGCGCTCATTCAGCTTTGCCAGGTTGGCCAGCTTTGCGTGGTTTGCAGCACCCTGAGAAAGCAAACCTGACTTTTCGCGCGATCGCTGGGGTCCCAACTTTGGTGACGAAACTCCTCCCTTTTGGAACATGTCCATCGCTCTAAGTGCAAACACCACCAGCAGTAACGCAGCTGGCCGAGTGACAAAAGCCACGGACTTTTGGTCAAAATAGCTCAAACGACGTTCAACAATCGAAAACTGGTTTTCAAAGAACACGCCTACATGGGGCGAGCACCATTTTCGTCATTCCAGAAGAGATTTGAAGGGGCGATTTTTGGCCGTGCGTATTGTCAGGTACTGTCGATATTTTGGGGCTGATCAGTTTTCCAACTTAGTGCCGCATTTAGAGCAATAGGCTGGCGGCGTAAATGGGTTCTGGTTAAATAGCGTCCTACCGCATGCATCGCAGAACTTTACAGTCTGAAGGTTAATGAAATAAAACGCGATGGCAGCGGGCGCAAAAAACAGTACTGACATAGGGGCTATTAGTGCCATAAAGCCAACAAACAATAGATAGGCGCAAGCCATAAAGCGAGGGAACACCTTTCGCTTTTGTGCGGCATTCTTGTTAATCAGGAAATAGCAGGTGCTACCAATTCCTAATGCAAACCAGACAGCCACAAAAACAGGGAATATGTCAGGCTTTATGCCCATTTCACGCCACTCGCTCTATTAGCTCCAGAACCGTCCATTGCCCATCAGCAATCCCAGCGGTCTGGGCAGGGGGCATTCTAACCGTCTCGTGGCGGCGGCATCAATTGTAAAAGCAAAAATAGACGGCCTGCCAGCATTATGGTGCTTTAGACTCATCTTATAAGCAGCGGTCATCCGCGCGAAACTCCCCAATACGCCGATTCAACTCGCTTCCACCGGCTCCTTCTCCTTCTTCAACAAGTCCGTCCCATCCTCCACCGACCGTGAATCGCGGGCCTGTTTTTGGATCTCGGCGGTGTCGCTTTCCAAGGTTCCTTCGGCCGGTGTGCTTGCAGCGTGATCCCGCTTTGTGGCTGCTTGTTGATCCGTGTTCTTATGGTTGAACTGGGCCGCCTTCTGTTCGGCGGCTTCTTTTTCGGCGAGCTCCTGCAAGGCCATCTTCGAGAGCCGAATGATGGCCGACCGCACCTTGTCCTTGCTGTGCTTCTGCACGTCGAGCCAGAAATAGACTCGCAATATCGCGGTTTGCCGACTCATCGATTGGACCAATACGAGTGGCTCGGGCTCGTTGAGAACGGCTTCATGGCTTTTCAGAACTTTGAGAATCGCCGCCTGGGAATCAGCGAACGAACTTTTCGTGTCGATGCTCAAAGTGAAACCGACGCGTTGCTTGGGGTTGGCCGTCAGGTTTTCGATGATGCTCTTGTAAATGATCGAATTGGGAATCCGCACGTGATTTCCGTCAGGCGTCATGATCGTTGTGCCGCGGGTGGTGACGGCTTGGACGATGCCGGTGCGTCCTTCCACGACAATATTATCGCCCGCGCGAAAGGGACGTTGCATGCTGATGAGCAGACTCGCGAGAAAGTTTTCGGCGATATCGCGAAACGCGATACCGATAATCAAACCGATCAGACCAGTACCACCAAGGACGGTCATCGCAAGCTGCGTCAGACCCATCACCCGCAAGGCGAGAAATAGGCCAAACAGCACCACGGGGATCGTCACGAACTTGGTCAATACTTCGCGTAGCAGAGGATTGTCAGTCCGACGGGAAAAGATCCGCCGGGCCAGCATCGAAAATCCCTTAGCAAAGAAATAGGTCAAAACGAGAAGGAGTACCGACAACACGAAAGTGGGCAATCTTTGCACCGTGTTACGGCGCATTGTGTCGATTTCGTTCCAGGCGGGCGAGAAATCCCAAATCGAAGATTCCGAAACGCGAATCCGATTGGCCACGGCCACAACGTCTTCGGTATTGCTTGCCAGTTTCGCAGCCCATTCTTTGCGATCGTTGGTGGTGGTCGTCCCTTCGAGAAACACGACCCCTTCGCTCACGGTCACCTGCGGATTTTCAAACCAAGTCGTTGCTTTGAGAATACGCTCCAGCCGCGCGGCGATCTCTTCGTCGAGCGAAACCGGTTTGACGTCGACTTTGGGCGTCGGTTGGTCACTGGGCGGGGGCTCATCTGCCGTTGAGTCCTGCTTGGCGGGTGCTTCTTCTCCTTGAGCAAACGTGGTCTGTGCACACGTCCCGAGGATGATCAGCATTCCTAAAACGCACCCGGTTAACCAAAATCGATCACCAAATCTCATTGCTCACCTCAATGTTTGCTTAAGCTGAAAGAATCCATCCCAAGGATCGGTTTTCAAAGTGGAAAGCCGTCGCAGGCTGTTTTCGACCGTGTATTGATCCGGCGATTTGAGTTTGCCGAGTTCTTCCCAACGAAGCGGCATAGCGACCGGCGCGCCGGCGCGAGCCCGCGTGGAATAGCAGGCCACGGAAGTCGCGCCGCGCGAGTTGCGCAGGTAATCGATGAAGATTTTCTTATTGCGTTTTGCTTTGCTCGCCGTCGCGATGTAGAGCGCCGGATCGTCTTTTTGCATGTCCAGCGCCATGGTTTTGGCGAACTGCTTCACCTTTTCCCAGGTCGAGCCGGGTTTGAGTGGGATAACCACATGCAGCCCTTTGCCTCCCGATGTGCGGACAAAGGATTCAAGTTTCACGGAACTGATCCGCTTGCGAATCGCGCGGGCTGCCTCGATGACTTGCTTCCAGACGATGCCCGGCCCGGGATCGAGATCGAACACGATTTGATCCGGTTTCTCCAAGCTCTCGGCACGCGATCCCCAAGGGTGAATTTCGAGTACGCCCATCTGCACGAGCGACACCAAGCCAGCGACGTCGTCGAGCACGACATATTCTTCTTCATCTTCGTTGGCCACCACGCCCCGCAGCGCGTCGGGCAAAGAATCGTTGAGATGCTTTTGATAGAAGCATTGACCCTTGCGTCCTTGCGGGCAGCGAACCAGCGTGAGCGGTCTATCCGCGACATACGGCAAAATCCTATCGCCCACGGATTCGTAGTACTGGGCGAGGTCGAGCTCCGTGAGACCTTGTTCGGGATAGACCACGCGGCCGGGATGCGTGATGACGACCCCCGCGACCCTGGCATCATCTTCTGTCGGCTGGGATCTGGGACGCGATCGTTTGGTAGCCGCTTGTTTTTTCTTCAGGGGTTGAGCCTTTTCGCGAACGATTTGCTTGGCCGGTTTGTCTTCGCGCAAGCCTTGAAACGAGGGATGCCGGAGCAGTCCATCGTCGGTCCACTCGGTGAATTCGACTTCGGCCACCAAGACGGGTTCAACCCATGTCGCTCCGCGAGCCTGGGCAGCTTCCAACTGATGCTCAAAGGGAGAATTTTCGGTTTTGATTTTTTTGAGCTCTTTGTGAATCTGCCGGAGCGAAGTGGCGTTGAAGCCCGTGCCGACGCGGCCCGCGTAGATTAGCTTGCCGTTTTCGTAATAACCCAAGAGCAGCGAACCAAAGCCGACCCGCGAACCGGTTGGCTTGGTGTAGCCACCGATCACGAATTCCTGCCGCTTGGTGCATTTCGATTTGATCCATGCCGAGGAGCGGGCTTCGCTGTAGCCGCTTTGAGTCTGCTTCGAGACGATTCCTTCCATGCCGAGCTGGCACGCATTATCGAGGACGGAACTCCCCTGCCCTGCGATATGATCGCTGTAGCGAATGATCGAATTGTCACCGAGATTCTTGAAAAGTTGGGCGAGCAGTTCCTTGCGTTCGATGAGTGGAGTTTTCTGCAGCGAATATCCGCCATAATAGGGCGCGTCGAAGATGTAGTAGACGATTTCTTTGTCGTCGCCCCGTTTGAGCAAGTTTTGCAATTGCTGGAAATCAGGTCGGCCATCGCTATCGAGCGAAACAACTTCGCCATCGAGAATGACAGTTTGAATCGGTAGTTGAGCCAGCGCTTTGCCGAGCGTGGGGAATTTGCGCGTCCAGTCGTTGCCGTTGCGCGTGACGAGGCGGATCTGGCCTTGCTCGAAAAAGGCCAGGATGCGGTAGCCGTCGAATTTCATTTCGTGCAGCCAGTTGTCCCCCGTCGGAACGCTCGTGCCGAGGGTGGCCAGCTGCGGCTTGAATTCGGCCGGTTGCAATTTTTTCTTGGCGTCGGTCAACATTGAGGGATTGACGGTAGAAGGCTTGCCGTTTCGCGCTACGCGGGTTGCAGGCTTGGATTTGGCTTTCGCTTTCGTTTTTTGAGATTTTCCGTTGCTTTGCCAAACGTGATCCTTGGCCGCGGCGATTTCGTCCATATCACGGCCCGAGAGTACGCTGTTGGGCTCGGTGGTGAGAATGTTTTTCTTCTTGTTCGCGGAGGAGTCGTCGCTCTTGATGAGCAGCCAATTTTTGCCGTCTTCCCCTGCCTTGCCACTCATGCGAACAAGCGACCAGCGACCTGATAGCTTTTTGCCGTGCAAAACGAAAGAGAGCTTGCCGCGCTTGTAATCTTTGACCGAGTCGCCCTCCGGGTCCCACGTGCCGCGATCCCAGACCATAACGGTTCCCCCACCGTATTGTCCCTGCGGGATTGTGCCCTCGAAGTTGGCATAAGAGAGCGGGTGATCTTCAACATGCACGGCGAGCGATTTCACCGTCGGATTCAGGCTGGGACCTTTCGGCACGGCCCAGCTTTTGAGCGTGCCGTCGAGTTCCAAGCGAAAGTCGTAGTGGAGATGGCTCGCCGTGTGTTTTTGAATCACAAAGCTATGACCGTGCGCAGCTTGGCCATTGGCCTCCGGTTCGGAAGTTTTTCGGAAGTTGCGTTTGCGTTTGTATTCGGTGAGGCTCATGGTTAACCGGTCCGCCGTTTCTTGGCGGCTGTTTTACGCGGAGGAGCTTTTTTCTTGCGCGTGGCCGTCTTGCGTTTGGTGGGTGCCTTCTTTTTGGCTTTTCCTGCCCCCGCCACGCTTTTCTTGAGCACGTCCATAAAGTTGATCGTTTGAGGTTCTTCTTCCTCGTCTTCTTCAGCATCTTCCACGTCGATGGCTTCGGTCTTGCCCGATTTAATTTTCTTTTCGATGAGCTTCATCAACACGTCGCGATATTCATCGTGATGCTCGGCGGCATCCCACTCGGTGGTCATGCCGTCGATGAGTTGCGCGGCGAGATCAATTTCTTTCTTGCTGACTTTCAAAGTGCGCAGGTCATGCCCCGGCAATTCGAAATCGCCGAGATCGCGTAGCTCTTGATGGAATCGCAAGAGTTCCACGAGCAACGCATCGCCGCTGGCAACTAATGCGGCCAAGTATTGCCGTGAGCGGATCACCACGCTGGCAATTCCCGCCTTGCCGGATGCGGCAATGGCTTCGCGCAATAGGACGTAGCCTTTCTCGCCCTTCTTGTCGGGGACCAAGACGTATGGTCGGTCAAAATAGCGAATGTCGATTTGGCTGAGATCAACAAACTGTTCGATCTCGATCGTGCGCGTCATTTCGACGGACGCGGTTTCGAGTTCTTCGTCGCTCAGGAGCACGTAGTTGCCGGATTCGTATTCGAAGCCTTTGACGATCTTGTCCCAAGGGACTTCTTCGCCGGTTTCTTCGTTGACGCGCTCGTAACGAATGCGGGCCGTATTGCGGCTGTCGATGAGTCGAAAGCTGATGTCGGCCCGCTGCTCGGCGGAAAACAGAACGACGGGAACATTCACCAAACCGAAGGACACATGCCCCTTCCAAATCGGACGAGCCATCGAGTTACTCCCCAAAACGGGTGTGGTTTCGCAACCACCACCATGAAAGCCATGGCACCATCGCTCCTTCGGTAAATCTGCCTTAACGCAGTCCCTGTCGTAAGGAAATGCAATTGGAGTGCCACAAGGGATCGCGGCAGAAACGCGGGCGATTTAGACTTCGTAGCGCGTGAGGCTCGCCTTGGGCGCGCAAAGGATGACGAGAATTCCCAGGGCGTAGATCAACGAACAGGCTGCGCCGATGGCAGAGTAGTCGTTGTCAAAAGTTGAAAACAAAGCCCCCGCGGCGAGAACGCCCCCGGCTGTGGCAAAGCGGCCGATGTTCATGGAAACGCCCGCACCGGTAGCGCGAATTTGAACGGGAAAGAGTTCGGGCAGATACAGCGGCAGCCAGCCGAAGAATAATGTGGCCACCAGTCCTTGGGCAAAAACGATGGGCAGAAACGAAGGTTCAAGCGGGGCCGTCCATTGAAACATGGCCCACGTCAGAATTGTTGCGCCGATGCTGATCAGGATATACGACAGTCGGCGACCAATGGCTGCCGCTAGGGGAGCGCCAACGAAGCTGCCGATCGTCGCGCCGATGGCCCAACAGAGTTGAGTAGTTGACTTATAACCTGGGACCGACGCACCGCCGACGTGATCGGCCCAGGGAATCATCCACTTGCTGCCAGCCCAGGCACCGACAAGCGGCACCGAGGCGAGCAAAATGCCAAAGATTGTTGGCTTGAGCAAATCCCCTTGAAAGAGATTTCGCAGCGGTTGCTTCGACTGTTTATCTGACCCGCGCGAGGCGAGCCATTTGGGGGATTCGGGAAGAAAAACTAACACTAGGATTCCCAACACCAATGGCACCGCGGCTAAGCCGAACAACCAGCGCCAGGAATCGGGAGTGATTTTGTAGAACATTCCGATCAGCGAAAGCAACACGATGCCGGCATTAATACCGGCGCCGAGTATGCCCGAAACGGTGGGGCGTGATTTGTCGGACCAACACTCGGCGACGAGCGCGACGCCGTTGGGCCACATTCCACCCACACCAAGACCGACGAGAAAGCGGAGCACGAGCATTTCTTCACACGTTCGCACGAACATTCCCAAGCCGGCGAAGGCGGAATAAAACATGATGCTCACGCCCATCGCCCGCGCGCGGCCAATGCGATCACCCAAGTTGCCGAGGAAACTTCCCCCAATCGCGGCGCCGAGCATCAACGATGCCGTGTACCAAGCAAACCATTGCCCACCGAGCTTGTCGGTGAATTGATCGCCGAGCAAACTCTTGGTGACTGAAAGAGATGCCACGGGCATGAGGCCCAACTCGATGCCGTCGAACACAAGCCCCGCAAATGCGGCGGCCAAAACGGCCCAGCGGCCTCCGCGGGTTAATTCAGTCGTGGGTTGCGGCAATGACATGCTTGAGAATTACAAACTATTGTGGTGAGAGTTTGACGTAGTCTTGATACGCGGCAGCGAGATCAGGCTCTTTGCCGGAATGAAGGAGTATTCCATAGCGTAGTTGGAGCGACTCGCCCGGCTTCACTTTGATGTTGCTTTCGTCACCTTTGTGAAAGGCTTTTTGGCCAAAGGGATTGGCGACAAGCAGTCCGTAATCGCGGGCATGAAACCAACTGGGGCGGAAGTTGTCGGGATGGCACATCAAAGTGACGCCGACAGGCTTGCCGTTGCTCGTGCCACTGAAGTCGCACCATTCGGAGGAGTTGCCCCAAACTTCGGCGCCGTTTTTTCGGCCAGCGGCATCGCGGATTGTGCCGGTGCCCGCGGGGATTGTGCCGCGTGGTTGTTGTTCGGACCGTAGCAGCGTGGCAAGGCGGATGCCGAGTCCCATTTCTTCCTGATCGCCAAAGGTGAATTCTTTGTCGGACGAGAAAATGGAATCCCAAACTACGAGCGTTCCTTCCGGTCGTTCGAGGATACGGCATTTAAACAATTCATCGCAGACGACTTGTTTGGGATCTTTCTGATCGAGATAGCGGAACCGCGCCGTAAACTCGCCGCCGTCCGAAGTCGCGTGTGGTTTCTCGGTGAATTCGATGAACTCCACCTTTCCGGCGTTACGCCAGTAGTCTGAATCGTTCAAGATTCCAAACGCCAGCCAGATTCCCGGGTGGAACAGCGGATGGTCGGCAATGTCGAGTTTTGGATCAGGCGGCTGGGGGCGGGTGACTTGTTCGCCGTTGGGGGCATGTATGGCTGCGAAGTAGGGTCGTGGAATCTGGGAATCTTGATAAACGTATTCGGCAAGTGGCTTTCCGCCGAGAGTGATGATGAGCTTGCCCGGTTGTGACGAATCAAAGGCCACTTCGCCTGCCAACGTCGCCGTAGTCAGTACGAGTAATATTAAGAGCGTAAAAAGCAGTCTCACCATGTTATCCTCGCGAATGTTCAACGGCATGAATGATCGCTGAGTTGTCTTGCTCGCCGAAGCCGGCTGCTTCGGCGGCGAGCAGAAGTTGGCGATGCACTTGCGATAAGGGGAGTTCAATGCCAGCGCGGTGGGCTTCTTCCAAAATCAGTCGTACATCTTTGAGATGCTGCGAGAGTTTGCCTTGTGGCGAAAACTCTTTGTCGAGCATTTTCTGGCCCTTCACATCCATCACCACGGAATAGGCATTGCCGGCTTGCAACACGCCGAGCGCCGTGCGGGGATCCATGCCAATGGCTTTGGCGAAGACCAGACCCTCGGCCAAGGCCACGCGGTTGAGCCCGAGCACCAAGTTGTTCACCAACTTCATCTTAGTGGCGGCCCCCCAAGGTCCCAGATAAAAACTTTTGGGGGCGAGGCAATCGATCACCTCGCGGCATTGCTCGAAGGCGTGTTCGTCGCCAGCGATCATCGCCAGGGCTTCACCGCGACGGGTTTGTTCGCTTGAGGCGGCGATGGGTGATTCAAGATATTGCACGCCTTGCTCGGCAAGCTGTTTGCCCAAGGTTGAGGTTTGAGTCGGGTCGCCCGTCGTGGTGTCGATCAGAATTTGGCCCGGCTTAAAACCGGACTTCATCTGTTCGAGAACTTCAAGCACAACGTCGGTTGTGTAGAGACTGATGACAATCGTCTCGCAAGCGGTGAGGGGATTGTCGGACCAGATCGCCCCGGCTTGGATGAGTTCATCGGCTTTTTCGCGCGTGCGGTTCCAAACGTGTGTGGGGTAACCAGCACCTAACAGGCGTTCGGCAAGGGCTGTCCCCAACAGGCCGAGGCCGATGACGCCAACCGGCAGACGAGATGTTGAAGAGTTGGCCATGAAGAGCGGCTTGCTGTTTAACGGTTTTCGATAATTCGCTGGCGGTAATGTTCGTCCGTGCGATTGTGAATTCGCTCGACGTTGTCGATGCCCATCGCGCGAGGGCCCCCGAAGGCATAGGTTCCGCAAAGGATGCGGGCCGTTTTGACGGCCATCGCGGTGATTGCCTGCACTTGTTTGGCGGTCGCACCGAGGGCCGTGAAACCGTGGTTTTGCATGTAGACGGTTTTCGGAGGATGACCGATGCGATCGAGGTATTTTTCTAGTTCGTCACGGATCACCCGCGCGAGGACCACGCCGGGATCAACATACGGAATCAACAACGGCTCGGGACCGCAAACGACGACTTCATCGGGAAAAAGCCGATGTCGCAAGGCTTCTTCAAACCCCTGCGAACACGTAAACGCATTGATTGCGGTTGGATGTGTGTGGCCGACAAAGTTGACCCCGGGAAGCGACAAAAACACGGCGTGAAACGACGTTTCCACGGAAGGTAGACGGGCGTCCGTGGCATCGACTTTGGTGCCGATCAACTGCTGGCGAACGGCCTCGTCGGTGGCGTTTGTCTCGTCGAGCATCGCCAAGGTGCGCTTGAAATCGACTTCGACAAAGCTTTGCTCATCGAGCGTGCCGAGTTGCGTGCCGCTGGACTTGATGAGAAACGTCTCGTCCGAAAGCCGCGCCGAGGTGTTGCCCTCGCCGAGGATTGCGCAATCTTGTTCCGGCGCACCGAGCCACCGTGATAGGTTCACGAGATCGGCGACAATTTCCCCGCGAGTGGGCATAGACAACTTTCGTGTAAGGCTTAAGACGGCATGGTGCCACAGATGCTGACTTCCAATCCCAGTGCTTCGGCCATCGCGGCCTTGGCCAGCAACGCGGCGTTGGCTTCGGCAGCGGAGTGGGCGTAGGCAACTTGAATGTGGTTACTCTTGTGACGGGCCATCATTTGATCGCGTGATACGCCGTAGGTGACCGCGTGCATGATCGGCCATTGCGGTGTGGTTTCGTTCCAGCGACGCTCTGTTTCGGAGAGCGGAAGTTCGATCACCTTCGCGCGGCCGCAGTCCATTTTCAGCTTGCCCTCTTCGACGAAGATCCGCGACCAAACAATTTCGCCCGGCTTGGAAATACCTTTGATCGTGCCGCCGCCGTTGGGAAAGTACATCGCCGGCTGGCGAACGCTCGTGACCCCCGCCCAACCACCGATCAAGTGCTCGGGGGGAACACTACCGCTGATCTCGAAGACCCACACGTATTCGTCGGTCGTGCCTGATTTGTCCCAATCACCCCAACGCAAGTCATGCAGCGTGTTTTCCACGGGCTGGCCCATCGCCTTGTGAATGCGGTAGGTCATCAGGCCATCGAGCCCCGCGCATTCATCGACTTCGTTGAAGTGGGGGATCGGTTCGTTCTCGTAAAGCACTCGCGAACCATCGCGGCTCGTGACGGGGGGACGGCTGGTATTGTTGAGCGTTCCTTCGACCAGATCGCTGGCGGGGAGCAAATCTTTCAGGCCCTGTTGATACTGAATGCCAATGCAATCGCAGCCGAAATCGTCGGCGATGCGCACCGCGGCGATGTACATTTTGAGTTGCTTGCGGATTTGCTCGTCGGTGAGATGTTCGGCGTGGTTGGGTCCGGTTTCAAATTTGATACCCTGCTCTTCCAACCATGAACGAGCTTTGTCGGCTTCTGCATCGGAAACCTGCGTCGTTTCGTAGTACAAAGCCGATTGACTAAGACGTTCTTTGTAAACGCCGGTGGGATTGAGCAGGTGATCGGGAATGATCGCGTTGAACATGCCCATGCAGCCTTCGTCGAACACGCCCATGATGGCTTTGTCGCGTTGCAATTCCTCGGCGAGGGCCTGGCCGAGCTCGCGTTCAGCATCGCCGACGGAGATTTTCTTGAACGGTTGAACGTGGTCGACGGCGTGAGTGACTTTGCCGGTTTCGAGCCACGTTTTGAGTTTTTCGGCGAATTTGGGATCGGCGAAATCATCGGCCCAGAGCGTTGAATAGTTGACTCCCGCTTTGGTGAGCGAGCCGTTGAGATTCAGCATTCCCACCAAACCGGGCCAAGTGCCCGACCAGTTGGCGAGCGTCAGGATGGGGCCCTTGTGAGTGATGAGTCCGTGCAGCAAATGATGCGAGTATTGCCAAACGGCCTCGGCGACGATGAGCGGAGCCTTGGGATCGAGGTTGCGAAAAACTTCGAGCCCCTCTTTTTGCGAACTGATGAAGCCGTGGCGTTGGTCTTCTTTATAAGGATGAGCGCGAACAACGGTCCAACCCGCGGCGGCAACGGCTTTGCCGATCGCTTGTTCCATTTCGTGCTGAGCTGCCCAGCAGTTTTGATTGGCCGAGAGACGCAAGTCGCCGTTAGCCATCAGATAGACTTGTTTGGCCGCGAGTTGAGGGCGCTTGGTAGGTTTGGGTTGTAGGTATGTTGTCATGAATAAAGCCGCCGTGCTGAATAAGCTGTTGTCACACGAACTTGCACAACCGAGTTCGTGCAAGCATGAATAGACTCGCAATTATGTTCTGATCTGTAACGAGTGTTAATAGGCACAAGCGATGAATCAACGCGATTAACAGCACAATGCAATCGAAGAGGTCCTGAATTGCAATGTCGTGCCGCAGAAGACGAGGCGACGCGCGAAATTGTTGAATGACGAAATCTGTGAAAAACTCTCTGCATGAGCGCCAAGAGCGCGGACGCCAGGGTTGCGATATAATGACCAAATAATGCAAAAACGACCGCTAGTTTGCAAGTCGTGGGCTTGTTTAGTCTATTTATATATAGGTATTCGCTCGTCGTTTGATGTGATCTCTTCTTTATCGCAGTCTCCGTATCAGGCATTCCCATGTCGTTAGCAAATTTGTTTCGAGGCACGGCTTTCGTGGTCGCGCTGACTATCAGTTCGTTGAATTGCGTCTACGGTGAATCCGAGGAAGAGGCTTACAGCCGAGTCATCACCGAGCGGGCTGGAAAAATCACCGAGGGGATGACCTTCAGTGACCCCGACCAAGCGGAACGAGTGCGATCGCTGATTGCCGATCAGTATCGCACTTTGCGCGATATTCACGCCGCGCGCGACAGCCAAGTTTCCACAGTGAAAGATTCAGCCACCGTTGCCGGTTTCGAGCAGCAAGCGAAGCTGGCGATGTTTGAAGCCCACAATCGATTTCTCGCGCAATTGAACGCGGAACTCCCCTGCGATCAAGTCGAGAAGGTGAAAGATGGGCTGACTTACGGTGTGTTGCATCACACTTACAACGGCTATTTGGGGCAGCTGCCCGATTTGGATGACGAGCAGAAGCGAGCCATTCGTGCCTATTTGCTTGAAGCCCGTGAGGTTGCCATGGATCAGGGCTCGGCTGACGAAAAGCATGGTGTGTTTCGCAAGTACAAGGGTCGGATCAACAATTATTTGTCCAAGGCTGGTTACAAGATGTAGTCGGCTCGAGGATTTTTGAGTTTGTGTGTTGAGAGCAACGATTGGCTGGTGTGGCAGTGCAACTCTGGCACTGCTGGACAAGCCAGCAGTGGCACCCGAGCGAGGAGGTAACAGTGGCTTTCAGAATTTTATTCGCGGGATTCTTTGTGCTGACTTGTGCGCAGATAGTCCACGCGCAGTATCCCACGATCACGCCAGAAGTCGCTGCGGAATCGCAAAAACGGTACGACGCGATGCGGCAACGGTCGGATGAGGCCTGGCAAAAGGCTTTGCCCACGATTGAAGACGGCGAAAAGCATAGCAAACCTTTTATTCCTTGGGCCGACCATCCGGATAAGCTGCCCCAGGCGGAGATTCCTGCTTTCCCCGGGGCCCAAGGGGGCGGGATGTATAGCTTTGGGGGACGAGGCGGCAAGGTTTTTGTGGTGACCAATTTGAATGACCATGGTCCTGGGAGTTTCCGCGAAGCCCTAGAAGCAGGCGGGCCGCGGATTGTGGTGTTCAACGTGGCGGGGATCATCAAACTTGAGGAGCGGATCGTTGTTCGCGCGCCGTATATCACGATCGATGGTAGCAGTGCCCCCGGTAACGGTGTTTGCATTGCCGGCGATACGGTGGAACTTGAAACTCACGACATCGTAATTCGTCACATGCGTTTTCGCCGCGGTGCGACTTGGGTCGGCGATCGGAACGATTCGCTGGGGGGCAATCCCGTTGGGAATCTGATCCTCGACCACGTTTCAGCGAGCTGGGGACTTGATGAGAACTTGTCGATGTATCGGCACATGTATCAGCCCCCCGACGGCAGCAAAGAAATCAAGATGCCGACGGTGAATATTACGATTCAGAATTCGATCTTCAGCGAAGCGCTAGATACCTACAATCACGCCTTTGGCAGTACGTTAGGAGGTTACAACAGCACGTTCCATCACAATCTGTGGGCATGCAATTCGGGGCGGAACCCAAGCGTAGGGATGATTTTTGATTTCACGTTTGCCAATAATGTGCTCTACAACTGGCGACATCGCACGGTGGATGGGGGCGATCATCGGAGCTTTTTCAACATCATCAACAACTACTATAAGCCTGGGCCCATTACCGACGTGAACGATTCGGTCAGTTATCGCCTTCTTAAGCCGGAATCTCGCCGGAGCAAGTTTTTTGAAGGGGAATATGGCAAGGCTTATGTGGCTGGGAACGTCGTCGAAGGGAACAAGAAGGTGACGCAAGATAATTGGAATGGCGGGGTTCAAGTGGAACCCCCGGCGGGGATCGATGCGGCGCAGTTTCTTCCCAAGATTCGCGCCAATGCGCCCTACCCCCATGCTTACATCAAGCTGCAATCGGCCGACGATGCCTACAAGTATGTGATGCAGAATGCGGGGTCGACTTTGCCGATGCGGGACGCGGTCGATGATCGTGTGGTGAAAATGGTTCGCAGCGGCACGGTTACCTATGAAGATGGCCAGGGAATCATTACCGATATCGAACAGGTGGGCGGATATCCCAAATACGAAGGGGAACCTTACGCCGATGCCGACAGCGACGGCATGCCGGATGAGTGGGAAAAGAAGCATGGTTTGAATCCCGAAGATGCGAACGATGCTGCGGGCGACCTGAACGGCGATGGCTATACGCACATTGAAGATTTCCTGTACGGCCTCGATCCCCAAACTTTCTACGGCAAGTGGGATGCGCCGCGGACATATCGCGATTTGTTTTGGAATAACTAAGCTCGACTTTTAGACTGCAGATTAAGCTCGGAAGAATTCTGTTTGTTGAGTACGATAGTTTTTATGGACAGAATTATTGCGACCTATTGGATAGAAACTCCCATCGCCGTAGACGATGCTGCCGCGGCGCTCGCTGGCGAGCAATCGTCGGGAACTTTCGTGGCTGTGCCCGGCGAAACCGAGGAACTCAAGCAGCGTTTTGCCGCGCGAGTGGAGAATGTCGAACTGCTTGATGAAGTCGCTACTCCTAGCTTGCCGGGGGCCAAATCGCCGACCGGCAAATTTCAGCGAGCGCAAGTTTCTGTTTCCTGGTCGGTAGAGAATGTGGGCCCCAACTTGCCGACGCTCATTTCGACCGTACAAGGCAACCTGTACGAGCTACGGCATTTTACGGGTCTCAAACTGCTCGATTTGGAGTTTCCTGAGTCGTTCACCAAGAATTATGTCGGACCACGTTTTGGCGTGGCTGGCACACGACGACTGATGGGCGTTGAGCATCGGCCCATGATTGGCACGATCATCAAGCCGAGTGTGGGTCTTTCGCCGGGCGAAACGGCAATTCTCGTGAAAACGTTGGTGGAAGCGGGCATCGATTTCATCAAGGACGATGAACTGATGGCCAATCCGCCGCATTCGCCGTTTGACGAGCGAGTCGCTGCGGTGATGGACGTCGTGAATCGCCACGCCGACCATACCGGCAAAAAGGTTATGGTGGCGTTCAATATCACCGACGAACTCGACCTGATGCACGAGCATTACAACAAGGTTCAGCGTAGCGGCGGGACGGCGGTGATGATGAGTCTTAACAGCCTCGGCATCGCGGGGGTGAAGAAGATTTGCGATCAGGGTGATCTCGCCGTGCATGGCCATCGCAACGGGTGGGGGATGCTGAACCGCTCGCCGGCGTTGGGGATTGAATTCGCTGCTTATCAAAAACTTTGGCGGTTGGCCGGGGTCGATCAATTGCATGTGAACGGCATTCAGAACAAGTTTTGGGAATCTGACGATTCGGTGGTGCGTTCCATTCAAGCATGTCTCAAGCCCATGGGGGTGGGCGAGACGATCTTACCCGTGGTTTCGTCAGGCCAGTGGGGTGGCCAAGCGCCGGAAACATACCGTCGGACGCAGACGTTGGACCTGCTCTATTTAGCCGGGGGGGGAATCATGGCCCATCCGGGGGGAGCTGGCGACGGGGTACGGGCATTAAAACAAGCTTGGGTGGCAGTGGCCGATGGGTTGTCTTGGGAAGAAGCCATCGCCGAGTATCCGCTTTTGAAACAATCGCATGAAAAATTCGGTTTGAAGTGACGAAGGATTTTTCATGAACGATCTTTTGCTGACCTATTACGGCGACGATTTCACCGGCTCCACCGATGCGCTCGAAGTGCTGGCGACGGCTGGTGCGAAAACGGTGCTCTTCACCGAGCCGCCGACCAAGGAGATGCTCGCAAAATATCCGGGCGTGCAGGCCGTGGGATTGGCGGGCATCGCACGGTCTTTGCCGCCGACGGAGATGGAAGCCGAATTACGCCCCGCGTTCGCGAGTTTACATGCTTTAAGCGCGCGACATCTGCACTACAAAGTGTGTTCGACATTCGATTCTTCGCCGGAAATTGGCAGCATCGGCAAAGCAATTGATGTTGGGTGTGAATTTAGCGGTGCGGCCGTGGTGCCTGTCCTTGTGGCGAATCCTCGGTTGGGGCGCTACTGTGTGTTCGGCAATCTCTTTGCGCAAGAGAGCGTGGCCCAGGGTGGTGTGGTGTATCGATTGGATCGGCACCCGAGTGCGAGCCGGCATCCTGTGACACCCATGCTAGAAAGCGATCTTTGCCGACATCTCGCTCAGCAAACTAAGAAACAGATCGCACTGTTTGACATTTTGAAGTTCTCGTTAAGTTTCGATGAACAGCGCGGTTATTTGCAGAAACTCGTCGCTGACGGAGCGGAAGTCGTGCTGTGCGATGCATTGTCTCCGGAGCAGATGACGCGACTGGGAGGCCTGATCGACGCTTTGGCTTCTGATGGCAAGACCCTTTTCTCGGTGGGGTCATCAGGGATGGAGATGGCCCTGGGAATGCACTGGCAGGCGACCGGTCAGCTAGCAGGCCGTCGGAGCTGGCCAGAAGCCGCTGCCGGGGGGCCGATTCTGGTTGCGTCGGGAAGCTGTTCGCCCGTGACGAATGGGCAAATTGACTGGGCTTTATCCCGGGAATTTGCAGAAATGGCCCTCGAAACTTGCGTTCTTACGGATGAAGATTGCAAGTCTTATCTCCTGCAAGTCACCGCAAAGGTGGTTAACCTAATTAATGAAGGCAAGAGTGTGATCGTTCACACTGGTAAGCTCGATTTGGGCGCTTGGCAGACAAGCACCAGCGAGCAACTTGCCGTACGGAACGCACGCTCTTTGGAAAACCAGGCTTGGTGCACGCGTCGTTTAGGCGCGGCCTTGGGGCAGATCATCTCTTCGGTTGCGGAACAAACTTCGTTGAAACGTGTATGCCTGGCTGGGGGGGATACCTCCAGCTATGCAACTCGCGAAATGGGAGTGACGGCGCTGGAAATGATTTGTCCCACGATGCCCGGTGCTCCCCTCTGCAAAGCAACCGCCCCGGGGCGACCCGTGGATGGATTGCAGATTTGCTTTAAGGGGGGGCAGGTTGGCAAAGAGGATTATTTTGGCTCGCTGTTATAAATCAACAATTCGCAAGTAGCACATTTCCGTGGTACCGACGAAACGCAAAACTTTAGCCCTGATTCATACCTCGTCCACGCTCGAGCCTGTGTTCGCCAAGCTCTGTGCCGACATGGACTTGGCTGTTGATTTACTTCATATCGCTGACGATTCGCTGATTCGCGACGTCATTGCCGATGGGGCGCTCAGCGAAGGCACCAGCCAGCGAGTGCGGGATCACATTGCTGCTGCTGAACGTGCGAATGCCGATTACATCATGGTCACGTGCTCGTCGATTGGTCCCGCGGTTGATTCCGCGAAGCGCAATGGTTCAGTGCCGATTCTGCGAGTCGATCAACCGATGGCTGACCAAGCCGTGCGGCTGGGCAATCGAGTCGGAGTGATTGCCACTTTGCCGACAACGCTGGTGCCAACCGCGGAACTCATTCGTCGCCGCGCTAACGACGTGGGCAAGGAAGTCGAGATCACCGCGCATCTTTGCACGGGTGCCTTTGAGGCACTTATGAGTGGCAACGTTGCGGAACATGACGCCGCAGTGTTGAAAGCTTTAGAAGACTTGAAAGGCCACGTCGACGTGATTGTGTTAGCCCAAGCTTCGATGGCTCGTGTGATTGAGCAGATGGCTAAGAGCGAAATCTCGGTGCCGATCCTGGCAAGTCCACCGATCGCGGTAGATTTCCTCAAAGACCTGCTGTAGCATTTGGGCATGAATCGAACTTTTCTGTTTGGCGTTGCCATTGTTGCCTTCGCCCTCTTTATTGTTGAGTTTTTTTGGGGGAGCAACGCGCTTTGGCGGTCGGCACTGGTTAGCACGACCATGCTGACGGCATTTGGCTTGGGGGGCGTGCGGGCGTTTGCTGGGTATCAATTTACGGCGTGGATAATTACCGCCGTGACCGCGGCGATGTGTTATCCAGAGACGTTCCTCTACTTGGGACCGTTCTATTTTGAGGGCGTGGAAATCCCGCAGGTCGATCTGCGTAACAAGTGGATACTGCTGGTCATTGTGCAGTTGGTGATGTTCGGCATGGGGACCAAGATGAGCGTGCGCGACTTCGCCGGCGTGGCGAAGATACCTTACCCGGTATTTATCGGCACGTTCTTGCAGTTCATGATCATGCCACTCACGGGCTATGCGCTAACAAAGGTTTTTGCGTTTCCTCCCGAGATTGCAGCAGGAGTCGTTTTGATTGGCTCTTGTTCGAGCGGCTTGGCCTCGAATGTGATGTGCTATCTGGCTGGTGCCGACTTGGCGCTGTCGGTGACACTCACCGCCGTGGGAACCTTGCTCGCGCCTCTGCTCACGCCGTTTTGGATCTACATGCTGGCGGGCGAAGACGTTGAGATGGACTTTGTTACGATGATGAGCGAGATCATTCGCATCGTGCTGCTGCCCATTGGCGCGGCGTTGCTGCACGATATTCTCAAGCAATCCTCGGCGATGGTTCGTCGTTTGATTTTCACTGCGGCGATTTTGAGCTTAGGCTTTCTGACATTCTTGGTGGCTGGCGGTTGGGCACTTATGGCAGAAACAATCCCTGTACCACTGTTGCAAACCTTGGCCATGGTGGCCGGCGGGTTGATCGTCGGCGTGGCATTTCATTGGGCAGCGACGCGCTGGCATTGGATCGAGGACAATATTCATCTGCTGTCGATGTTCGGAATCGTTTACTTCACGGCCGTCACGACCGCCGCGGGGCGCGATAATCTGTTGCACGTGGGTCTTGCGCTCTTTGCCGCCGCGGTGATTCATAACCTCGTCGGCTGGATTTTGGGTTATTGGCTGAGCTTGTTAGCGGGGTTGGAACGCAAGCAGGCCCTTACGGTTGGCTTTGAGGTGGCCATGCAAAATGGTGGCATGGCCTCGGGGTTGGCTGGTATGATGAATAAGCTAGGCACGGTGGGACTCGCGTCCGCGGTTTTTAGTCCTTGGATGAATGTCTCGGGTTCCATCATCGCCAACCTTATCCGCCGCTATGCACCCGTCCCTCCCGATTCGGCCGAAGAGCCGTCGTCCTAAATTTAATGCGACGATTCCTTCTGATTTTTCTGTTGCTGCTAGGTTCAACGAGCGAGGCGCTTGCGCAGAAATCTGCCGTGAGTGTGGATCGCGATGGGCATTTGTCTTATGCAAAAGATGAATTGGGAAATCGCATTCCGGATTTTTCAAGTTGCGGATATGTGGGAGGAGACCGCGATCTTCCCGTAGTGAGCGTCAAAGTACTCGTGAAGCCCACGGACGGCGATGATGGTGCAGCGATCCAAGTGGCGATTGAACACGTTGCGGGGCTGCCACTTGATGAGGATGGATTCCGCGGTGCCGTCAGGTTGGCGTCAGGGGAATTTCAAATTGCCGGGCAACTGGTGATTCGTGCTTCTGGCGTCGTGTTGCAAGGTTCAGGGGCCACCGAAAATGGCACGACTCTAGTTGCAACCGGAACGGATCGAAGTGATCTAATTCGCGTTATTGGTTCGGGAAAGCGAAAACTGCTGGGGGATGCGATCGAGATTACCGATGAGATTGTTCCTGTTGGGGCGAACCAAGTTCAACTTGCCACGATCGAAGGTTTAAAAGTTGGTGATTCAGTCATCGTCACGCGGCCAAGCACGGTCGAGTGGATCAAGAGCGTCGGTGGAGATGCTTTTGGCGTTGGTTGGCGGCCGGGGTCACGGGATATTCGCTGGGATCGAACGATTGCGGCAATCGATGGCAAGACAGTGACGCTTGATGCTCCGGTGACGACTGCCTTGGAACGCCGTTGGGGTGGTGGAACGCTGCAGAAATACACATGGCCTAAGCGGATTGAGAATGTTGGCATCGAAGATTTGAATTTGGTATCGGAAGTGAAACCCGAGAACCCCAAAGATGAAGATCATGCCTGGTTGGGGATTACGTTTGACAACGTGCAGAATGCTTGGGTGCGGCGTGTGACGTTCCGCCAGTTTGCCGGTGGGGCCGTGCATTTGCTGCCGGGGACGAAATGGATCACCGTCGAGGATTGCATTTCGACGGAACCGATTTCTGAACTCGGCGGCTATCGCAGACATACCTTCTTTACTCAAGGTCAGCTTGGCCTCTTCTTGCGGTGTTGGTCGGAGGAAGGACGGCGCGATTTTGCGGTCGGGCATTGTGCGCCGGGGCCGAATGCGTTTGTGAATTGCATTGCCGACCGCGCGCACAGCGATAGTGGACCGCTCGAAAGTTGGGCGTCCGGCGTGTTGTACGACAACGTTCGTGTTGAGGGTGGCGGCTTGCACTTAGTGAACCGCTGGACCAATCCTGCAGGTTGCGGTTGGTCGGCGGCGAATTGTGTGTTGTGGCAATGCCGGGCCTCGACGGTCCATTGCTTCCGACCGCCGGGCGCGAACAACTGGTCGCTTGGCAATTGGGCGGCGTTTTCGGGGGATGGCACATTCGAAGCGCGCAGCGATTTTGTGGACCCGATGAGTCTCTATCAAGCACAACTGGCAGAGCGCGTTGGACCGGAAGCGGCCAAGCGAGTTGATCCCATCTTGGGCGAGCCCGTAGGGGCGACGAACCCCACTTATGAAGAAGCCGCCAAGTTTGTGACTGAATCAAATGAACCCGCGCGGCAACTTGTGGATGTCATCCGCGAGAATCTCGCTCATGCAGCACACCAGCGGCAAGCGGAAAGTGTAGACGCTGTAGAGATCAAAGCACCGCAGACAAGCAAACAGGCGGAGTCACATCCCTTGTCGATCAAAAATGGTTGGCTTGTGATCGATGGCAAGGTCAAGACGGGCGGTTATATGAACCCGACGTGGTGGCGAGGAACGATGCGGCCCGATGATGCCCCCGCCATGGGACCGAACATCAGCCGTTTTGCGCCGGGTCGAACGGGAACTGGACTCACGGACGATCTTGCTGCGGTCGCCGATCAAATGGTCGATGAGGATATCGCCGCGTACGAACATCACTACGGTTTGTGGTATGAACGGCGGCGGGACGATCATCTCATGGGACGGCAAGAGGATGGTGCGGTGATCCCACCGTTTTATGAACAGCCGTTTGCCCGCACGGGTGAAGAGACAGCGTGGGACGGTTTGAGCAAATACGATCTCACGAAACCGAATCCTTGGTATTGGCAGCGGCTGAAGGATTTTTCAAAACTGGGCGAAGAGCACGGGTTTGCATTATTTCATCAGCATTTTTTTCAACACAATATTCTCGAAGCAGGTGCCCATTGGGTCGATTGTCCTTGGCGGCCAGCGAATAACGTGAACGACATGGGCCTGCCGGAACCGACGCCTTTTATTGGCGACAAGCGGTTGTTCATGGCGCACAATTTTTATGATCTCTCGTACGAGCCGCGGCGGGAATTGTATCGCCAATACATCCGTCAGTGTTTGGATGCCTTGGCGAATTCGCCGAACGTGATTCAACTCACGAGTGCGGAGTACACCGGCCCGCTGGAGTTTGTGCAGTTTTGGCTCGACACTATCATTGAATGGCAGAACGAACACAATCGCGATGTCATAGTCGCGTTAAGTGCCACGAAGGACGTACAAGACGCGATCCTCGCCGATCCCGAGCGAAGTCCCCATGTCGATGTAATCGATATTCGGTATTGGACATACGACAAGAATTTCAAATTGTATGCGCCGCCGGGGGGAGCCAATTTGGCTCCGCGGCAGCACATGCGTCAGTTGCAGCCGAAAGAGAGTTCGTTCGCGTCGATTGTGAAAGCGGTCCGTGAGATGCGACTGGCCCATCCAGAAAAGGCTGTCACGTACTATGCAGATCAGAATTGTCGAAGCGGCCGAGATGGTTGGGCCGTGTTGATGGGGGGCGGCTCGCTCGCCGAAGTGAAGCTGCCGGACGAGTTGGCCGAACAGATTGTTTCGATGTTACCGACCGACGGGGTGGTAGAAGGTGATGATGTGTGGTGTTTGGCGGGAGACGGCAACTATTTGATTTATGCCGCTGGTGAATCGAAACCGCTATCGCTAAATCTCGCGCAAGGAAGCTATGAAGCGAAATGGTTGAATCCAAAAAGCGGCGAAGTAGTTGCCAGCGATTCGATTCAAGGTGGCAAAATTTCACTGCCAGCCAAAGGACGTGTGTTGTGGCTGACGCGGGAGTGACCATCTGAAGCCATTCTGAGGCGACTTCTACGAGCCGAAGAATCTAGCCAACATCGCCTACACAATTAAACGTCTTCGCAAATGCCAACCAGATCTCTCGGTCGGCAAGCCTCCCTCGGGATGACATATTTGATGCCCTATTTCACCGGCAGCCAGACGGTCATCTCACCTGCCCCGCGGTTGGCCCAGGCGTAGTAGGGAATGAGCCGCAGCGGAATCGTCTTGGCTTCAGCAGGTAGCTTGGGCCTATAAAGTTCTGAACCCCAGTCGGTGGTTGGTTCGACAAGTGCTTCGGTTTCAACAACTTCAACTCCCCCGAGCAGATCGGAGTCGAACTTTGTCGTGAGCTTGGCATCAGCAGGGATCACAACGTCTTCAAGTTGAACATCCTTGGGCAAGTCAGCCGATTCCAGGCAATAAACGATAGGCCCCCGTTTAATGGCGACTTGATGCTGAGTTTCTTCAACCAGTGGGTGCGCTTCGATTAATTGTGCAGGCATAGGGAGATCAAGCGTTACGACATCACCCGTTTTCCACGGGCGGCGAATCTCGAAGTATTCGCTCGATAAGATTGTTTCTGTAACGGGCTTGCCGTTGATCTCGATAGTCGCACCTTCACTCCAGCCAGGGATGCGAAGCTTCAGAGAAAATTCCTTGCTGGGGCATTCGTCAATGGTGAGCGTGACTCTGCCATCCCAGGGATAGTTGGTTGTCTGCGTGATCTTGAGTGGAGCATCGCCGAGGGTTGTGTTGAGCGTGTTGCTGCCATAAAGATTCACATACACCGAGTCGTTGGATTTGCTGTAGGCATAGCCGCTGAGTTCAGCGATCGTGCGAACCACGTTAGGTGGGCAGCAGAACGACGTGAAGAATTTTTGCCGCGTGCGAGGATAGCGTAGCTCAACCGGCAAGGGATCGACGACGCGCAACGGATTCACATAAAAGTATTCCGTACCGTCGAGGCTAACGCCGCTGAGGATGCTGTTGTAAAGAGCCAACTCCACGAGGTCGACATACTTGGCTTCGCCGGTGAGCAGAAACATTCGCCAATTCCACATCGCACCAGCGATGTTGGCACAGGTTTCATTATGAGCGGTCGTGGTGGGGAGTTGATAATTGCGGCCAAAAGATTGGTGCGTGCGCGTGATGTGGGCTTGGTTGGCACTTCCATCGGGTGAGGCACCATCATAGAGTGCTCCGCAAGCGCCGGTGATATAAAGCTTTTTCTGAACCAAGTTTTCCCAAATGGCTTGCAGAGGTTCGAGCAAAGATTTGTCACCCGTCTCGGCATAGAGATCGGCTGCACCGGCATATAAGTAATTGGCCCGCACGGCATGGCCGACTGCTTCTTTTTGTTCAACAAAAGGAACAAGATCTTGGTTGTCGTCGCCCCCTTCGGTCACGAGGTTCCGCATATCAAGGAATGTTTGGGCAAGCTTGAGATACTCGGGCTTGCCCGTGGTGCGGTAGAGTTCAATCGCGCCCATATAATGCGATGGGCAGACAGCATTGCGTGCAAGTTCCGGGGACGGATTTTCGAAAGTTTTGATCATGAACCGAGCTGCCTTTTCGGCTGCATCAAGTAAGTCCGTTTTTTGTGTCAGGCGATAGTGCAGGCAAGCCGTTGTCATGAGATGGCCCATGTTGTACATCTCGAAGTTGAGGCGGTTCTCGAACGGTTTGGCGGACGTATCGCCATTGCGCTCGCGAATCAATACCGGCGTGTGGATGTAGCCATCCTCCCGTTGTGCGGCGGCGATCGCGGCGATCGAGGTTTCGATCGCTTCGCCAAGAGTCTGGTCTTGCGTGACGGCATACGTGGCAATAGCCGCTTCGAGCCACTTGTAAAAATCCCCGTCGTTCCATTGGGCTCCGTGGTAGTCACCTTCGGCCTTGCCGCCAGCAATCAGAAAATGCTCGAGGAACGGTTTGTATGTGCCATCGCGCATGAGGGCCCACATCGTGGGGATTGATTTGTTGTGGCAGGTATCGACCCGGTCGGCCCAAAAGCCATCCGTCCAGCGGACTTCATTAAGCGGAACAGGCTCGACGACGGCAAACTTGCTGTTGGATGTGTCGGTGATCGCTTGGCCAAAAAGCAGCGTCGGGACAAGCGCGACGAGTAAAGCGGCGGTCGTAGGAGAAAAGTAATGCTTGGCGACGAGCATTTGCGAAATTCCATTCCTTGATTGCAACGGAGGTGTCTGCGATAGTTGATTGTACTCTTCGGAAGTCTTGAAAACCAACGTCATTGCGTTTCGTATGGTCATTTGCCACCGTTGGTTGCAAACCCACTGAGTGCGGGTCAGGCTTGCTACAAAATCAGAGCCACGAGCCCCTTTTGATTGGACAAAACTATGTATCGATACCTTGTCGTCCTGGGATTGTGCCTCATTGGTTTGGCTGCAGATCGGGCGCTGGCAGCTGAGTCCTCTGCGGTCGAAGTCACGCCGGAAGTCGAGCAGTGGGGAACTTGCGAGGTCTCGTTGAACGGCACGCAAGAAGGCAATCCTATCGTCGACGTGTTGCTGTCGGCCAAGTTCTTTCAGAATGAAACCTCCGTTGAGGTCGATGGCTTTTATGACGGCGATGGAATTTATCGCTTGCGATTCATGCCAGAAAAACAAGGCGAGTGGCAATTCGTGACCAAAAGCAATCGGCCCGAGCTCGACGGCAAGACCGGCAAGTTCACGGTCACAAAGCCGACGGGGGACAATCATGGTCCCGTGCGTGTGGCCAACACGTTCCACTTTGCTTATGCCGACGGCACGCCTTACAAGCAACTGGGGACAACCTGTTACGCTTGGAATCATCAGCCGGCAGAACTGGAAAAGCAGACGTTGGAGACATTGTCCAATTCACCGTTTAACAAGTTGCGATTCTGTGTGTTTCCGAAACGCTACAACTGGAACATGGATGAGCCCGCATTGTATCCGTTTGAAGGGAAGCCGCCGCGGACTTGGAACACGGAGAAATTTAATCCCAAGTTTTTTCAGCATCTCGACGAGTGCGTGCTGGAGTTACAGAAGCTGGGGATCGAAGCCGACATCATTTTGTTGCACCCTTACGATGAAGGTCACTGGGGCTTCGACCGTATGTCGCCCGTCGAGGATGATCGCTATTTGAAATATGTCGTGAGCCGATTGGGTGCGTACCGCAATGTGTGGTGGTCGCTGGCCAATGAATACGATTTCATGACCGAGAAGCGTGAAGAAGATTGGGAGCGCATCGGTGAGGTCGTCGACGCGGCGGATCCTTATGATCATTTGCTGTCGATTCACAATGGCAAGGAACTTTTCAATCAAACGAGGCCATGGCTCACCCATGCGAGTATTCAGAACGGCGCGGCGGTCGAAGATCCCGCACGGGCGGAATTGTATCGCGATGCCTACCGTAAGCCGATTGTATTTGATGAAGTGAAATATGAAGGAGATATCCCCAAGCGTTGGGGCAATCTTTCGGCGGAAGAAATGGTCCATCGGTTTTGGGCGGGCACGATTGGCGGTACTTATGTGGGGCATGGCGAAACATATTTGAGCCCCGACGATATTTTGTGGTGGTCCAAGGGGGGCGTGCTGAAAGGGAAGAGCCCCGAGCGGTTGGCGTTCTTGCGCGAAGTGCTGGAAGATAGCCCCGCCGAGGGAATCAATCCGATTGATAAATGGCAGAACTCTGAGTATGCGGGAAAGAGTTCTGAGTATTACTTGGTTTACTTTGGCAAGGAGAAGCCAACAGAGTGGGAATTCAAATTGCCGAACCCACCGCAATTGAAAGGGATGCCGCCGGTCGAGGAGATGAAGTTTACGGCGGAAGTGCTGGATGCTTGGGATATGACGGTGACGCCCGTTGAAGAAACGTTCACGCTCAAGAAGCTCGATGACTATTTTTACAGCGATGCCGACGGACGCAAGATCGAGCTACCCGGCAAGCCCTATATGGCGATTCGCATCAAACGAGTGCATGAATCGGATTAAATGTAGAGTACGCCAAGGTCGCTCAGATACGCAAAGGATATAAAATGGAGATGGTCATTCGATCTCTGCGGTCCTCTGTCTCATTGCGCCCTCTGCGTTTACTTGTCAGCGGCTTGTGGATTTTAGGCGGCTCAGTTTTTTCGCCGATGACGCTCATCTACTACGTTCACGCCGAGCCGGCTGTACTGAAGCCGGAGAACTATCGACACTACCTCGAAAAGTTCAATGCCGCGGATGAAGAAGCGGTCGTGAATTCTATTCCCAATGCGAATGCTTGGGGCTGGATGGTCGAGCAAATTCCCTTCTTTGATTGCCCCGCCGGACAGTTTGAAGAGACTTACTATTTCCGTTGGTGGAGTTTTCGTAAGCACATTAAGCAGACGGATGAAGGCTTGGTACTCACCGAGTTCATCACGCCCGTCAGTCACGCGGGGAAACACAACACGATTGCGTGTGCTTATGGCCATCACCTCGCCGAGGGGCGTTGGCTCGGCGATCAAAAGTTGCTCGATGACTACACACTGTTTTGGTTTCGCGGGGGCTCTAATGACGGCCCGATGCCGCACCTTCATAAGTTCAGCAGTTGGGCGGCGTCGGCACTTTACGAGCGTTACTTAGTGACGGGCGACAAACAATTTTTGGTTGAACTGCTGGATGATTTGGTGGCTGATTATCGTACCTGGGTCACGGAACGCGGTCGCCCAGACGGCATGTTCTGGCAACACGACGTCAAAGACGGCATGGAGGAATCGATCAGCGGCGGACGGCACGTGCAGAATGTGCGGCCGACGATCAACAGCTACATGGCGGCCAATGCCGGGGCGATCAGCTCGATTGCGATGATGGCTGGGCGTGATGATGTTGCGAATGAGTTTTCTCACGCGGCTCGTGATTTACAGCAGAAGCTGAATGAGAAACTTTGGGATGAAGATCTGAAGTTTTATGTCGCCAAGTCCGCTGAAGGTGAGTCATTGAAAGTCAGGGAACAAATCGGTTTTATTCCTTGGATGTTCAGTTTGGCTGACGACGATCATGCCGAAGCTTGGCTGCAGCTCAATGATCGCGAAGGTTTTTGGGCTCCGTGGGGCATCACGACGGCAGAGCGAAGACACCCAGCATTCCGCACTCACGGCACGGGGACATGCGAATGGGATGGGGCGGTGTGGCCCTTCGCGACGAGCCAAACTCTCACTGGGCTCGCCAATTTGCTAAGGAGCCAAGACCAAGAGTTTGTCACCAAACGTGATTATTTCGAGCAACTGCTGACCTATGCTCGTTCGCATCAAAAGGATGGCGTGGCCTTCATTGGTGAGTATTTGGACGAAACCACCGGCGAGTGGCTGATCACGGGTGAAAAAGAAAAGCGGAGCCGGTTTTACAATCACTCGACGTTCTGTGATTTGGTGATTAACGGCTTGGTAGGGATCGTACCGCAGGAAGGCAACACGTTGGTTGTCGATCCTTTGCTGCCAGATGATTCCTGGGATTGGTTCTGTTTGGATGGCGTGCCGTATCGTGGGCACAATGTCACGGTCATTTGGGATCGCACGGGCAAACGCTACAACCGCGGCACAGGGTTGGTTGTGTTGGTGGATGGTGAGGAAATGGCCCACACGCCGGGGTTGTCGCGAGTGGTGGTGGATCTGCCGGAATAGGGGTTGAACGGCATCGGGACGATGCCGGCTAACTTAGGACGCTTGAAAGATTTTTTTGAGGTAGCGGGCGTTCGCGCCGTAGTTGCCGCGCACGTCGCGAGCATTTTTCGCGTCGCGGGAACGTTCCATCACGAGCCAACCGCTCCAACCCATGTCGTCGAGTGTCTTTTTGACCTTTGGCATGTCGAGCCGTTTGTTGTTTTCCAGCCAAACGCCATCCTCATCCGTGCAGTGAATTTGGCAAATTCGGTCTTTGCCCAGCGTTTGTAGCTCTTTGACAAGATCGCGCTCATTTTGCAGGGCGTTGGCAAAATTGAAATAGCTGCGAATCGCGGGGGAACCGATCTCTTCGAGTAACTCGACTTCGCCTTGGGCATCGAGGGCCGTTTCGATGCCGATGACCACACCGGCATCATTTGCCATTTGGCCGACTTCACGCAGTCGTTCGACGATGGCGGGCCGTAGTTCGGGATGTAAGTTGAGATCGCCCTGCACTCCCAACGGGAGAAAAGCGACTTTGACGCCGAATTGGGTCATCGTCGCGATGCAATCGCCCAGCATCTGTTTGTAGGTGGGCCGCTCGGCGAACGATTGTGCGTAAAACCCCGACATGGCGATTGAGCAGATTTCGATGCCGAGCTCCTCGGCTTGCTTTTGAAATTGCTCGCGGATTTTGGGATCGGCGAGGGCGTTTTCAAACGTATCGCGTTGCCCCAGCGAACCCATGTCGAGTTCCACCCCGTCGACGCCAATTTCTTTGGCCAACGTAAGAGCCCCAGGTCTCTGACGCTTGAGGATCATCCAGTCGCAGACGCCGATTTTATAGCGATCATTTGTCGCTTCTGTGGCTGCGAGGAATTGATCGCCAAGTATAACAGTGCCTGTCGCCACGGCGGAAGCTGCCAGAAAGTTGCGTCGGTTCATCTATTGTTCCTCAAAGCTATTCTTCGACGGCGATGCCTAGAACAGTAAAACTGCCTTGGCCGCGCATCGTGAGTTTGTGTTTTCCTTTGTCGAAACGGAGAGCGTACACGTCGATGGGAGGTAACGTGTCTACGATGGCCGCATCCTGAATGTAAACTTCGGTGCCACCGCGCTCGCCACCCAGGGCATCCATTTCGAGCCGCGGTGGTTGGAGCCACTGCTTGTCTTCGTCGCGGATGTAGCCGATCAGCACGAGCACCGGCTCTTCGACTTCAAATTCCACGGGATCGTACGCTCCTTGTGCCGCCGTGGTGTGAGGAAAGCGAATTCCTGTGAGTTGATCGAGTTCAGGAACCAGGGCTTGAATCCGCCATTGCTGATCGTTGTACGCCCGCGTGCCGGTTTGGACGGTGTAGGCTTCTGCTTGCGGAGTGAGAACTTTGACGGCCGCCTTGCGGAGAGGTTTCTTCTCGCGACGGAACAGGGCCGTCGTGTCACCGCCGTTGACTGCCGCGACGGAAGCTTGAAAGTCGGCAAGTTCTTGTTCGTAAACGGGCAGCATTTGTGACCAATGAAAGCTGACAGGCTCGGTGCCGATGGCCCCGGTCACTGGGATTCTGCGGGTGTCAGTTTGCATCGAATTGGCAAATTCATAGGAGCCATTGGTGAGTAAAGTTAACTTGCGGAAATGCTCGAGACTTTCCGCCAGTTGTTGTTCGGCCTCGTTGAGCAAGCTCGTGTCATGGGTTTGTTGAAACTTCATGACGAGTATGGCCGCATTCACCTTGGCGGCGTAGTTTTGCACCATCGCGCGGATGCAGGAGACATCATTCTTGAGCCGGTTGAATTCAGCTTGATTCGTCGAGACGCCGGGTGCCGCCTGTTCGATTGCGTTCACGGCATTCTCAGAACATGCAAGTGCATCGGATAAGACTGACACAGGAGTTTCGCCGGTATGCGGTTCGCCGGCGAGTTCCTTTTGTACGTATTCATCCAGACGCTCGCCGTGTGGCGCCTGAGAAAGCCATAGCTCTGGATACGGCCGATATTTTTCGGGATTAATCAGTTGATCGAGCGTCATGCCCAAAGCCAAAGTCTGGCGATTTCCCTCAGTGATGCCGAATCGACGCAAGAGCAAGGGCGCGCACTCGCCCGACTCGTTGTAAGCAGTAAGGATCTGCTCGGCTGCTTCTCGTGTTCCATATTTTTCAGCCAGTCGATCGATCCAATATTCCTGATCAGCGTCGTCTTCAATGTCGGGATTCCAAGCGTAGCGTGCCCAGGCCTCGAACCAAATCCAATCGCGTTCGATCTGCTGAAGCGGCGGCGTGACCTTGTCGGGAGCATCGGGCCAATTCCAATAGGCCAGCGGATAAACGTGCAGGCCTTGTGCCCACAGCCGATCGCGGGAGGCTTGCACCGATTTTTTGATGAAGCGTTGTGCTCCGTAACGAAACGGTTCCAAGTTGGCGAGGATGTGAATATTCGAAACGTGAGTCGACCCAAGTTGACTCAGTTTTTGATGAATTTCTTGCCACAGGCCGCGTGGCTCCCAAGTGGTCAGCGATTCGCCGTTGAACTTGGCCTCGGTGTAGAGATTGCCGTACACCTCGAGCGCTTTGGGCATCACGACCGTGGCATCGGTCGCGTGGGCGCGAATCACAACCGGCGGTTCTTCAACGAGCCCTGCCGCTTGCATGCCATCTTTCACGCCCGGCAGAATCACCTCGGTACACCACTTCACTTGATTGTCGAGCGTGACACATGCTTCACCGAGACAAACCATCAAGCCAACATTGGGATATTGCCGCACGAACTCGGCGATGGATTTGCGCGTGTAGTCGGCTGCGATCGGATCAATATGATCCATTTGCGTGGGGAGGCCATGATGCTCGGCAAAGGGTTGCGACACGATGATGTTGTAAAACATCTGCACCAGCCAAATCCCGCGCTTATCGCACTCCTTGGCGATGTAGCGGAACATTTCGACGTTCTTCTCGAACACTTCGGGGGAGACTTCGAGTGCATAGGGATAGTCGGGAAGCTGCACGAGCGAAGCGAATGGATGGCCGTTCCAAATATAAAGCGTGTTCATGCGGTTCTCGACGAGAAAATCGAGATACTGCTGCCAGTAGGCCTTGTCGTAAAAGAAGGGAAACAATTCGGGCGTGTATGGGTATTCGTAAACTTTGCGGCCGGGGAGGATGCTCGTCTTTTGCATTCCGAAACAAGGTCCACGCAACTTGAAGACAGGCGCGTCTTGAAAGTCCAAGTTTTTGTGAAGCAATTTTTCAGCCTCAATTCGTCGGGCAAGCTCCAGACAACCGTAGAGCACCCCTGAATCCCCGCCGCCGTGGATTGTGATTTGGCCCTGGTTGTTGGATTGCAGATGAAAGCCTTCGTTGCCGAGTTCAGCAGCGTCCTGTGAATCGCCGATCAGGATTTGCGCGACCGCATCGTTTGTCGTTGTTGCTGCGAGGCCGATTTTTTCTAGCGCGCTGACGATCCGTTCGACACCGAACTGAACACGGGGAGCGGCGTCGGTGGCAACCTTAATTGTGATTGGTTCGGCGCCTAAGGCTGAGTTGCAAAATAATAGCAATAAGAAGCCGAGCAACGAAACGCTGTGTTTGTTTATTGATTTCATGATGAGATTAGGAACGCTGATTATCGCTAATCAGCGCTGATAAGAGTAAGACGAGTGATTAGAATTACTTTTGGTATTTGATTTTTGTTTGGATATTGAGAGACGAATCAGGTTCGAGGGGACGCAAACCGACATGCAGTGAATAGGGCTGAACTGGGACCGCATATTTGGTGAGCACACCCGGGCCGCAGCTGCCGTTGCCGAGGCCGCAGTGGCGCGCGTCGAGTGATACGACGACTTCGTCTCGGGGTTTGAGTTCGTGGTTATGCGTGGCGGCTGCTAAGTCTTGAGCGGTGAAACGCAAGGCTGATGCGGCGAAAGGTTCTTCTTCCGCCACGACGAGCAATCCACTCCCTGTTGCATTGCTTAATGCGAGCCAACGGACGCCTTCTTTGTTGCTGGTTTCTTGGGGGCGTGGATACGGGAATGCCTGATCGTCGACGGTGCTGTGATAGATGCCCAGCGGCGAACTTTCCAAGCGGTCGGCATAGTTTTCATGGGGACCGTGGCCGTACCAGTTAAGCCGATCGAAGCTGCCGGCAAGTTTTAGTACGATGCCGATCCGTGGAAGCGGCGGGAGATCACCTGCCGGTAGAAATTCTGTTTTAAGGTCGAGCGAACCATCGCCGCGGATGAGCCATGTCGATTTTTGGGTGATCGAACCTTGGTTCACCGTGCTTTTGATGGTGGCTTGGATTTGAACAAGATTCTCATTCAGCTGCTTCACCGCGAAAGATTCAACGGTGCGCTCTGGATCAGAAAGACCAGCTTCTTGCCAGTTACGAGCTAGCCAATTGCCGAAGCCACGGTCATTATCCGCAGGGGCACGGAAGAATTGGGCCACGGGACCAGCCGATTCTTGCTCGACTGCCAATAACTCCGTGCCGTTGTACTTGAGAGATGTGAGGGTTCCCAAGGAGCTACTGAATTGGGCGGCGAAATGCTTGCCGGTGATTTCCACCAAGTCGTCGGAATCCTTTACTGTGAGCGACGGCAACGTGGCTTGGTTTACGAGCTTAGGAGATGACTTTGTAGCAACCGGAAACTGTTCCCAGGCGATTTCATGGCCCGCTTTGACCCAAGGAGCACCATTGCGTGTCTGGAAGCTGATTCTGAGAGAGCAAACGCCCTCGGTATTTGGATCGATGGGGATTTGTTCGAGTGAAAGAGTGCCGTGTTTCCCTGCGGGAACGTCAATCGGTGGTAGGGCCCCCTGCTCGGCAATGTCGCCATCACAGATGAGTTGCCAGCGAATGTTGAATTCCTTGAGGTTGAGATGCGAATGGCGATTGGTAATGCGAATAGTTTTGCTCTCCGCAAGCGTTGCGTCGGCTTCCATCAAGATGGGCTGATAGACTTTTTTGACTTCCCAATACTTAGGAGTCGTCTCACGCTCGGCGGTGACGATCCCTTTGATGCAGAACACACGGTGGTGGGGAAAATCGCCAAAGTCGCCACCGTAGGCGATAAATTTCTGGCCGTCCTCATTCGTTTTGTACAGTCCTTGATCGCACCACTCCCAAACGAAGCCTCCCAGCAGGCGCGGATCAGAATAGATTTCCTCCCAGTACTCACGCAGATTGCCGAGGGAGTTACCCATCGCGTGGGCATATTCGCTCGTCAGGATGGGACGGCCACTCGGATCGTCTTTCGCCAAATCGAGTAACCGTTCCCAGCGAGCATTTTCCGCGCGCTCCGATTCAGCATCTCCCTTTGCGTCAGAAGGGTTCAGATATTCTCCTTGAACGCGAGGATAAAAACGGCTGATAACGTCGACCGTGTTGGGATCGGTGGGAGTATCTTGTGCCCCCTCATAATGAATCGGCCGGGTGGGATCGAAGGCACGTAGCCAAGCCGAGATCGCTGCGAAGTTGGGGCCGTAACCCGACTCGTTGCCGAGCGACCAGAGTATCACGCTCGGATGATTTTTATCTCGCTCGGCCATGCGGACGGCGCGTTCAAGAAACGCGACGTGCCAAGTTGGTTCGCTGGCCAGTTGGCCGCGGAGGCCGTGCGTTTCGATGTTGGCTTCGTCCATCACGTAGAGGCCATACTCATCGCACAGCTCGTACCAGCGTGGATTGTTGGGATAATGGGCCGTGCGGACGGAGTTGATGTTGGCTTGCTTCATCAACCGGATGTCTTCGATCATCCGGCTTTCAGAAATCGCGTGGCCCTCAGTGGGATCATGTTCGTGGCGATTCACACCGCGAAGTCGCACGGGTTGGCCGTTGACGAGGAGTTGGCCGTCGCGAATTTTTACGTCACGAAAGCCGACGTTGCTGCCAGTGGTTTCGATGACGTTGCCGTCGGTATCACGCAGGGTCAGCACGAGGCGATAGAGATGGGGAGTCTCGGCGGTCCAAAGTTTAGGCGATTCGATCTTCGCAGTGAGCCAGCCGAATTTCGGTTGGCCGCGTTGAGGGGTGCGTTCCACCAAGAGATTGGCTTTGTAATTGGGATTGGCAATCTTCGCGGCATTTGCCTCGAGCGGCTTGGCAAAGACAGGTTTGTCGCCGTCAAAAAGTTGAGCTTCTAGCGTCCAGCCATCGAGCGATTGATTGCCTGATATTGCAAGTTCTGGTTCGATCAGCAATTTCGCATGCTTGTAATCGTTATCAAGTTCCGTTTGTACGGCAAAGTCCGCAATCGAAACCTCGGGGCGTGAAAGCAAAAACACATCGCGAAAGATGCCACTGAGCCGCCACATATCCTGATCTTCAAGATAGCTGCCGTCGCTCCAGCGGAAGACTTCCACCGCGATGAGATTCTTGCCGGCAACGAGTTTGTCGGTGATATCGAACTCCGACGGCGTACGGCTGTCTTCGCTGTAACCGACGAACTGGCCGTTGACCCAGACGTTGAACGCGCTGTCGACGCCGGCGAAATGCAGAATCGTGCGGCGCTTCCGCCATGCGTCAGGAATCTTGAACGTGCGGCGATACGAACCGACGGGGTTGCGCTCTTTGAAGGCGGTGTAATCTTGCGGCGGTTCGGAGGTCACGCGCGGCGGATCCATCTTGAAGGGATAGCCCGCCGAGACATAGATCGGCGTGCCGTAGCCTTGCATTTCCCAATTCGAGGGGACCGGAATTGTTTTCCACGCCGAATCGTCAAAGTTCTCGTTGGAAAAATCCTGCGGTCGATCTTCTGGTCGTGGTACCCAATGAAATTTCCAATCGCCGTTGAGCGTTTGAAACCAGGGCGATTGATTTTGCTGACCTAAGCGAGCTTGTTCGACGTCGGCGAACGGCGTGAACGAGGCTCGAGCAGGGAGACGATTACGAGCCATGACCTGCTCGTTCTCCCAATCGGGCGGATCGGCCAGCACGGAAACCGCCAGGCAGGCAATCAAGCTCAGGAGTGTAAACGTGCGAATCACGGCTGCTCCGGCTTTGGGCGCAAGTCGCGTGAGGTGGCCAAGGCAATCGTGCGATTGTCCCCCGCCACCGCACAGTAAAAGTGGTAGACCACGCCGTTGTGTTTCAGAAGCCAAGGTTTGTGAGCGAAGGTTTTGTCCCAAGGCTCTGAGGGTTTGATCAAATCTTCGCCCGACCATTTGGTCCAGTGGACTAAATCGCGTGAACACGCAAAGGTGTCGAACGCCCCTTTTTTCCAACCCGCGCCGAAATAGAACATCACCCATAGATCGTCCATACGAACAATTTGCGGATCGCCCGAGATTCCTTTGAAGTTGTCGATGATGGGCTGCTTGCCGTAATGTTGCCAATGCACCATATCGTGCGAGGTGGCCATGCCGATGCGTTCGATCCACGGCCCGGTTTGCTTGGCGTTGTAATACATGATGAAGGGTGCACCGAGGAATTCCGTTTTGTCCCACAAGATATGACTCTTATAGAGCGTCGCCTTTTCAAAATCACGGGCATCGGGATGATCGGGCGTGAGGACGGGGTTCTCTGCGAGTCGATGCCAAGGTTTGGCGAGTTGCGATTCGGTGGTCCAGGCCATGCCAATGGACAGCGGATCGGTTTCGTAACCTTGCTTGGCCCCACCGAAGTAGGACATCCAATACTTGCCGTCAAAGGATTGCAGTTCTGAAGTACCTCCCCACTCAGGATCAACGAGCGCGATGCTGCCGTCGGCTTGCCATTTGTCCCAGCCTTCATTAACAAACGGCAAAATTTTCCCCAGTGGTTCCCATTTCAAGAGATCATCACTGCGAGCAAGACAAGTTTCGTAACCAACTTTGTCGGTGATGGCGACGTAAACCATGTACCAAGCATCGCCATGGCGAAAGACATTCGGGCAATCGAGAAATTGTCCTGGCTCGGGTTTGAGCAGCACGCTGTATTTGTAAGGCGTTTTGACTTCGTTAAAGACGGCCTCCATGTCTTCCGGCGAGACCTCTGTTGCATCGGATTGGACTTCCGTAAGCAAAGTCACGGGACCTAGTAAACCCGCGGGAAGCAATGCCGCGCTGCTGGAGAGTGGTGGAGCGGTTGTCCAGGTGATGCTCTCGTCAGCAGGAAGCTGTGCATCGCCAATCAAGCGGTTGGCCCAAGTGTTGGTGACAGCGATCGAAAGTTCGTTGTCTCCCTCGCGTAATGCTTGCGTGATGTCGACGCGATAAGGGGGAGTCCAGGCTGTGCCGCAGGCGATGTCGTTGACTCGCACTTCGGCGATGTTGGCAACTTGGCCGAGATCGAGCCATACTTTTACTGTGGACTTTTCCCACTGAAATTTGTTTGTGTAGGTGGCCGTGCCGGAGTAGTGGCGAATTCTGGTGTCACTATGTTGAGACCAATCGACTAACTCCGCGAATTCAATCGTTTCATTGGGACCGCCGAGTGATTCGTCGAACGATACCTGCCAAGGTGTTGCTAGTTCTTGTTGTTCTTGGAATTCCGACCAATTGGTTCCGTCGGCTTGGCCTGTGACGTCGGTGGCTTCGCGAAACACGACAAACAGTGAACCGCTGGGTTCGAGTCGCACGGGCAGAACGGTGCGACCTTTGACGATCGTCCATTTTTTGGCCTGCTGAATTTTGCCCGTGACGGGATCCCAAATTTCGGGCTGCTTGCCTTGCTCACGCAAAGAAAGAATGACTTCCTGAGCGGCCTCCCCTTGGTTCGACACGAAATACCAATCGGCGGTTTGCGAACGGCGATGATTCCACGCGAGATTGTGAAGCCGTTTGCCAGCGGTTGTGTAAGCGATGAAGTCGGGCTCGATACCGTAACGAGCAAACGAATCAGCGGTGATGGGGCCGTAAATCAGTTGACCCTGACCGATTTGACGGACGGCGCCGGGACGCTCGACGGTCAAAGCTCCATCGGCGGGAGGTTTATTTAACAGAGCAAGCAGTTTTTCGTCGGCCGTGGGATAGTCTTCCAAACTTGGCGATTGACGACCATGCACAAAGGCGACCACTTTGGCTCCCGCTTGAACGAGCAAACCAATTTTTTCAGCCAATGGTAGCGAAATCAATTCAGGATGCGGCGAGAGTGGCCGGGGCATCGGCATGACCAAAAGTTGATAGCCATGACCGTTAGCAAATTTGAGGCGACCATCTTCGACTTTTGCCAAGCGAAGCAGCGCATCGGGATTCACCGAGTCGTAGCTGTAGCCACGCAGTGGATCAATCCAATCGGCGGGATCGGTCATGTTAGCCGAATGGTTGACGCCTGCGGGTAATTCGTGCAGTGGCGTGCCGACATTGGCGAGCCGCTCGGTTTCACGCGCGACGGCCTCTTCGCCAACGATGCCGGGTAAGGTCGTGACCAGTGTTTCGGGCAGCAAAGCACGCGACGGGATTTCTTCACCGGTTAAGACGGCAATGTCGACCACCGGTTCGCCTGCTTGCAGCATCGCCTGACAGCGTTTTTGGTAGTTGATGAAGGCATTAACGGCAGGCCACCAGGTTTGATCACGTTGGATAAACAGCCCGATCTGATCGAGCGACATTCCAGGCTGGCGATCGATCCAGGGATTGTGATTGAAAATGTGATAAACGAAGCGATTGGCACCCAAGGCAAGCTGGCGGTCGCCGAGGAATTTTATCAGGCCAGGATGCTCATCCCAAGCCATTCGCAACTCCGTGAACGCTTCGGCTTGAACGATGGGTTTGCCATAAACGTGCGCGGCCGAGATGGCGTCACGCATGTCGTTGGGCTTGTCGTGAGTAGGGCTGCGCAGCCAGAACTCGCCCATGGGAAGATCCACGGCGCCGAAATGCCGCATGCCTTCGGTGACCATCGTGGGAGCGACGCATTCGGCGCTGAACTGGCAATTGTGTTCGTGGGCCAAGTCACGCAATGTGCCAAAGAAATTATCGACGATCAAATCTGAGATTGTCTGCCGCACGTCGTAGAGCACTCGCTCAGAAACGTCGGCGCTGGTGATGGGAATCCCAGCCAGCACTGGCAGATAGGGCATGAGATCGTAGCCGCGACGACGTTCAAATTCCGCGGCGAAGACGGGTGACCAATTTTGGCTGCCGCATTCCCAGCTATCGACGTGAAAACCACTGAGCACGTTTTCAGTCAGCTCGGGTCCGATCTGACGAATCACTTCGCCGAACCACTTGTCGAATTGCAGTTTGACCACTGCCGGGTCAAACTTATCGCATTCCAAACCACGGCCACCACCGCCCGTTTCATTGCGAGTCCCAGTGGCAGTGTGACCCATCCGCAAGATCAGCCACTCGCCCGCGGGTGCATTCCAATTGAGAGATCCATCCTGCTGTAGATGCTCGGTGATGTTTATGATCTTCTTGTGTGGTATGCAATCCGTGTTGCCAATCTGGTTGTCGTTCGTTCGTTGACTCACTCGCCAGACGGAACCGTTTTTGCCTTCGACTTGATGAAGACGTGGTTGATTTGCCAAAACAATGGAACGAACTTTGAGTGTCGGCTTCCACTTGGCGGAATCGAGGTCTTCGGCGCCTGGCTCGGTGCCTGCAGGATCGTAGCTAAAGCGAAAGAAGCGGGCGGTCGTTTCGGGAATAGAATGAGAAACCGCCCCAGAGCCGTTCTGCCAACCATGACGGGGAGGTTCGAGCCGAGCGACTTCATGAAAGTTTTTGCCGTCATCACTCGCGCTCACAAGCAAACGATTCGCTTGAAAGCTGTTGCCGTCGGGAGTGATGGTGATCGTGCGGCAGGTGAAAGGTTCCTTGTATTCGTATTGAATCCAGCCGGGTTCCTCCAATCGAACTCGCTCACTGCTGTCTGACGATGTGAGAAAATGGGCTTCGAGATGGGGAACGCTGGTCGTGACTTGTGGCGTTTCTTGAGATGGCACGGAGTTAACGGGTATCGCAAAGACGGCCAGATCGCGGTAATAACCTTCGTTTGTATCTGGTTGCGGCAGCGTGCCTCGGAAAGGCTTGCCGCCGGTTATGTACGTCTCTGACCAGACGACCTTCTGCATCGATTGTTCGGGTGTGATCCAAGGCCCACCCGCCGTGGCGAAGCCGTCGCAAACGTGCATGGCGAATTTAAGATTTAAGCGCTGGGCTTCTTGAAACGCATGCTTGACCAGCTCCCACCAAGCCGGCGTGAGTTGCTCGACGGGTGGATCCCAAAGTTTGGAATCGCCTCCCTTGATCGTCATTAAATATGCACCGCCGATGCCTGCGTTGTGCATCGCTTCCAAGTCGGCGGTAATCCCCTCGGACGAAATGGCCCCTTTATTCCAATACCAAAAGGTCCACGGTGCCGCGTCGGCAGGAGGATGCTCAAAAGCCGATTGGAGTTCGTCTGCGTAGAATGGTTGTGCGTGGCAAATCACAAGGCCCAGTATGCAGGCGAGCATCCATGCGCGCGGCGAGATGCGAGTTCGATAACCAATTGCTATCATACGAGAGCGACGAGGGAGATAAGGCGAGAAGCAAAGTGCTGTGTCTCTATTTATTTTCCATAGATGCACAGAGGACGCAATGCACGCCCCGTTTAAAGATCGAGAATCGATTTTCATGTTTCATAATAATTGGAATTATTTCTGCGTTTTGATGTTAGTTTTCTCAGCAAGCTCGATAGCGTGCGCGAAAGAAACTTTTTTGTTGGACTCTGATTGGCGATTTGCTTTGGGAGAAATACCGCAAGCCAACGCGCGGGATTTTGCAGACCAAAAATGGCGGGTTGTGAACCTGCCTCATGATTGGAGCATCGAGGGAACGACCGACCCCGCTGCACTGAGTGGAGGAGATGGGGGATATTTTCCCACGGGTGTGGGTTGGTATCGCCGTGCGATCGACACCAAGCCTGAATGGCGGGGTAAGAAAATTTTTCTGGAGTTTGAAGGTATTGCGCCAAAAGCTGAGGTTTGGCTCAATGGTGAGATGCTAGGGGAGCATCACTATGCTTATACGCTGTTTCGATTTGATGTGACCGAACAACTTCGATTCGACGAGCCGAATGTGCTTGCCGTGAGGGTGGATAATTCCGCACAGCCGAATTCGCGGTGGTATACGGGCTCTGGAATTTACCGGCATGTGCGGCTAACTGTGACTGATCCTGTTCACATCGACAAGGACGCTCTGAGCATCTCAACTCGCGAGATCAGTGATAAGGGAGCTATGGTCGATGTGTCTCTGGTCTTAATTAATGATTCGGATACGGCGCGAAATGCTGATGTTGATATCCAACTTGTGAGCCTCAACGGCAACTCCCAAAGTTCACACGAGAGCAGTGAAATACTCCAGCCGAAGGAGAGGCTGCTTGTTAAACGAGAGTTGCAGATTTCCAAGCCTGAATTGTGGTCGCCGGATGAGCCTCATCTATATGGCGCTAACATCCAAATTTCTGAGGACGGTGAAGCTCTCGATGAGAGTCGAACCAAGTTTGGTATTCGTACGGTTGCGATCGATGCCAAAAACGGAATGCTGCTGAATGGGCAGCCGGTGGAACTCTGTGGTGCCTGTGTGCATCACGATAACGGTCCATTAGGCGCTGCGGCGTTTGACCGTGCGGAAGATCGCCGCGTCGAGAAGCTCAAAGCCGCGGGATTTAATGCGATCCGCACGGCTCACAATCCTCCCTCGATGGCGTTTCTTGATGCGTGTGACCGGCTGGGCATGTTGGTGATCGACGAAGCGTTTGACGGTTGGGCGACGGCGAAGAAGAAGCATGACTACAGCACGGTCTTTGCCGACGAGTGGCAAAACGACTTGCGGGCGATGATCGATCGCGACCGCAATCACCCGTCGGTCATCATGTGGAGCATCGGCAATGAAGTGTTTGAACGCGGCAAAGCTGAGGGGAGGCGTTTGGCTCGCGAACTTGCTGATTATGCTCGCAAGCTCGATCCCACGCGGCCCGTGACAATTGCGCTGAATGGCTTAGAAAAGAATGAAGATTGGCCCCAACTCGATCCGGTTTTTGAGTCGCTCGACGTCGCTGGTTACAACTATCAAACGAATCAGCATCATGGCGATCACAAGCGTATTCCCGAGCGGGTGATTTTCTGCAGCGAAACGTACGCCAACTCGGCCTTTGAAGGCTGGCAGGCATCGCACGATGAGCCGTATGTGATTGGCGATTTTGTTTGGTCGGGGATCGACTATCTCGGGGAGGCGGGAATTGGTCGTGTGTTTGCTCCGGACGAGAAAATGCATGAGTTCTGGGATGAGTCGCAATTCCCTTGGCATGGGGGAGCGTGTGGCGATCTTGATTTGAACTGCGAGCGAAAGCCGTTGTCGCACTACCGTCAGATCTTGTGGGATCGTGGTGAGAAACTCTATGCGGCCGTGCAAGTCCCCGGGCCGGATGGCAAATCATGGCAATTATCCAAGTGGGCCCACCCACCGACGAAAGCCAACTGGACCTGGCCCGGGCAAGAAGGCAAGAAATTAACCGTAGAAGTTTACTCGCGGCATCCAGCTGTTAGGTTGTACCTCAATGACAAATTGCTCGGCGAGAAGCCCACGATGCGGGAACAAAAATATCGCACCGAGTTTCAAGTTCCTTACTATCCAGGCGTGCTACGAGTTGTGGGGATTGAGGAGGGTAAGGAGCTAGGAAGCTTCGAATTGAAGACAGCAGGTCCACCAGTCAAGATTCAGCTCACGCCCGACCGCGACACGATTCAAGCCGATGGGCAGGATCTTTCGTTTTTGGAAGTTGAACTGTTGGATGATGCGGGGACTCAGTGTCCTAACGCGGACAACACTGTGGAGTATGAGATCGAAGGCCCCGGCGAGATCATTGCCGTGGGCAGTGGCGATCTTCGCAGCGAAGAATCTTATCAAACCAATCCGCGCAAATTGCACCAAGGGCGCAGCTTGCTTGTGGTGCGGTCCAAGCCCGAGCCGGGCGCGATCAGAATCACTGCGAAATCGCAAGGTCTGCCTGAGGCGAGTGTGGAGATTCGGTCGCAAGCAGCGCTGCCTGATTGAGCCTGCGATTTATGAGGAATCCGTTGCAAACCGACGCGGTATTGTGCTTGCGAGCAACTGATAAAATAAAATCTTGTCTCAGCAAAACTGAAAACGAGCAATCATGAAAAGTCTTTTCACTCGGCGTTTGATCTTAGTCTGCATTTCATGTTGCGGCGTATTAGCTGCATCCCATGGCTACGCAATTCCTGAGAATCAACCGGGCATCGAGTCGGCGGAGTTCATTTACGAGTCGGCCCCCTTCCCTTCTTGTCATGCCGCCACGTTGGTGGAAACCAAAGAGGGTTTGCTTGCCGCGTGGTTTGGTGGGACGCACGAACGTCATCCCGACGTCGGAATTTGGATAGCTCGTTTTCAAGATGGCAAATGGAGCGATCCGGTTGAAGTCGCCAACGGCGTGGAATCTGCCGAACTTCGTTATCCAACTTGGAACCCGGTCTTATTTCAGCCTCAAGCTGGCCCTTTGATGCTGTTTTATAAAGTCGGCCCAACGCCGTCTGACTGGTGGGGCATGGTGATGACCTCCGAGGATGAAGGCAAAACGTGGTCCGAACCGACTCGTCTACCGGAGGGCATTCTCGGCCCGATTAAGAACAAACCGATACAACTCGCGGATGGCACGATTATTTCGCCTTCGAGCACGGAGCATGACGACTGGCGGGTACATTTTGAAACGTCGACCGATGGAGGGAAAACCTGGGAAGCATCTCCGCCGGTGAATGACGGCGAAAAGATTCGAGCGATTCAGCCCAGCATCTTGCAGTACGACAACAATCGCTTACAAGCTTTGGGCCGCACTCGTTCGAGCGGCATTTTTCAAATTTGGTCGGAAGATGGGGGCAAGACCTGGGGCGAGATGTCGCTGATTCCGCTACCCAACCCGAGTGCCGGGACGGATGCTGTCACGCTGGCCGATGGTCGGCAGTTGTTGGTGTACAATCACAATCCCAATTACAAAGGTCGCAGTCCACTCAATGTTGCCGTTTCCGAAGGTGGCGAGAATTGGCAGGCCGCGCTGGTGCTGGAAGACGACAAAGGTGAGAACGGTTATTCTTACCCGGCTGTGATTCAGACTTCGGACGGTAAAGTCCACATCGCCTACACTTGGCGGCGCGAACGGATCAAGCACGTGGTCGTCGACCCCGAAAAACTCGAACTCCAGCCCATCGTCGATGGGACTTGGCCCGGCAAGAAGCCTGGGCAATACTAATTTCAACCTTCCCTTTCAGCCAACCCCACAGCAGACAAATTGCATGGCTCGCTCCGCATCGCTTGATTTTCACGGCATTATTCCCCCTGTCGTTACGCCGCTCTTGGATTCTGAACGCCTGGACGAACAAGGGCTGGAGCGGTTGATCGAGCACTTGGTGACAGGCGGCGTGCATGGGCTATTTATGCTAGGCACGAACGGTGAAGGTCCCTCGCTCGACGCCGATTTGCAGCGACAGTTGATCGAACGCACCTGTCTGTTGGTGGGCGATCGTCTGCCGGTGTTGATGGGGATTAGCAACACTTCGATCAAGGAATCGCTCAAGGCGGCCAAGGTGGCAGTGGATAATGGTTGCGCGGCGGTGGTGTCGGCGGCTCCTTATTATTTGCCGTCCGATCAGTCGGAACTCATCGGCTATTTCCGCGAGCTCGCCCGCCGAGTTCCTTTGCCGTTGGTGCTCTATAATTTTCCAGCGCTTACCAAGGTTTCCATTGCTCCAGAAACGGTTGCTGCCTTGCTGGAAGAATCGAACATCGTGGGCATCAAAGATAGCTCGGGTGATCTTGATTACTTTGCCAAGGTTGTCGAGGTCGCTAAACATAGACCGGGATTCAGTTTGCTAGCGGGCAAAGAGGCCAACCTGTCGGATATTATTCGACTGGGGGGCCATGGCGGCGTGACCGGTGGTGCCAATGTGGCTCCGCGGTTGTTGGTAGGTTTGTACGAAGCGGCTGTTGTCAAAGATGCTGACCGCATGGCAAAACTAACGCAGCAAGTCATTGAGCTTGGAAGGATTTACGCGGTGGCGGGTAATCGGTTTTCGTCGGGCGTGGCGGGAATTAAGATGGCCTTGGAAGCCCTCGGCATTTGTCGAAACATACTCGCGCAACCGATTCAACCCGTGACGGACGAAGCTCAAGCTCAGGTTAAAGCGATTATTGATTCACTCGATCTTGCGTGACGCCATCACGTTACGTGAAATGACTTTTCGTATTCTTATTTGTAAGAGGGAATTCGCGCGATGTCGGCGATCCGGTTCTTCGTACTTATTTTGAGCGCATGTTGTGTTGGGGCTTCGTTGCTCCAAGCTGCGGATGAGGACATTGCGTGGCAGGTGACCAAGCCGCGGTGCGAATATGCGGTCGATCCGCTGGGGATCGATGTGGCCCAGCCACGATTGTACTGGCAGTTGGCGGGAAGTCGACGAGGGCAAAGCCAGTCGGCGTACCAAATTTTGGTGGCGAGTTCCGCGGATAACTTGGACGAAGATCGCGGCGATCTTTGGGATTCAGGCAAGCAAGATTCGGCCCAATCGACGCACGTGCTTTACGACGGAGCGCCACTCAAATCTTCGCAGCAAGTCTATTGGAAAGTGCGTGCCTGGGATGACAAGGATCAGCCATCGACGTGGAGTCCCGTCGCGACTTGGACGATGGGCGTCATTGGCGATGATGCTTGGAAAGCCAAGTGGATTGTTGCCCCGTGGCAGAGCGAATCGGTGCTGATGCGCCGCGATTTTGAAGTGAAACCCGAGCTCAAGCGCGCGATCGTTCACATGACAGGGTTGGGACAATTCGAAATGTTTCTCAATGGCGAGAAAGTGGGCAGCAATCTGTTGTCGCCCGGATGGACGAAGTACAACCGCACGTGCCTGTATGAAACGCATGACATCACCGAAATGCTGCGGCAAGGGGATAACGCGATTGGATTAGCCTTGGGGGATGGCATGTACCACACCGAGCGCCGCAATCGGTTTAGTAAGTTTCAAGGCAGCTTTGGCCCGCAGCGGGCGTACGGTCAGATTGAGATCGAATACCACGACGGCACTCGCGAAGTGATTGGCACGGATGAAACTTGGCGCGTCCACGCGGGGCCCGTGACCTACAACGATATCTTCGGCGGCGAAGATTACGATGCTCGATTACTTCAAAGTGGTTGGGATAAGCCCGGCTTTGACGATCAGAATTGGGTACATGCCGTAGAACTTGTGCGGCCTAGTGGCGTCCTGCGCGGGCAGACATCGAGCGCCGAACCCCTCGGCGAGATTGAAATAATCGAACCAGTGTCGATCACGCCATTGAGTGAGGCAATGGATGTGATTGATTTTGGACAGAACGCGTCGTACATGCCGCGAATTAAGGTGACCGGACCCGCGGGAAGTACTGTGCGACTCACGCACGCCGAAGTCTTAGACGACAAAGGCCAGATCAATCGTGGGACATGCGGAGGAAATCGCGGTCCGGCGTGGTGGCAGTACACGAAGGCCACCAACGACGAAGAAACTTGGTTTCCGCAATTTTTTTATGCCGGCTGTCGTTATTTGCAGCTAGATAAAATTCCCGCGGAAGAAGGCGGCGAGCTGCCTCAACTCGAAAACATCGAAGGGGTGGTGGTGCATTCCACGGCCGAGCCGGTGGGTGAGTTTTCTTGCTCGAACGAACTTTTGAATCGCATTCGCACGTTAGTTCGTTGGGCGCAGCGCTCGAATATGGTCTCGGTACTCACCGATTGCCCTCATCGGGAAAAGCTGGGTTGGCTCGAGCAATATCATCTCAATGGCCCCGCGATTCGCTATGAGTTCGACGTGAACCGGATTCTTGCCAAAGGGATGCGCGATATGGCGGATTCGCAGACCGACGAGGGACTGATTCCTAACATCGCCCCCGAGTTCACCGTTTTTCCTGGCACGTTCCGCGCGGCGGCGGAATGGGGGTGTGCCTTTATCGTGGTTCCTTGGCAGCAATATCTGTTCACGGGCGATACGGCGTTGCTGCGAGAGTACTACCCCGGCATGCAGAAATATATGGAGTATTTGGCTGGCAAAACCAAAGATCACATCATCGACGAGGGCCTTGGTGATTGGTACGACTTGGATGGCAAGGATCGGCCCGGACATGCCAAGCTGACACCGCCCGCCATCACTGCCACGGCCTTTTATTACTACGATGCCAAGCTGCTTTCACAAATCGCTGAGCTCTTGGGAAAAGATGAGGATGCCGAAAAGTATGCCAAATTGGCCAATGAAATTCGCGCGGCTTGGCTGGCGAAGTTTCATAATGTAGACGGAACCTATGGCACGAACTCGCAGTGTTCGAATGCTTTGGCGCTGGTGATGGATTTGGCCGAACCGGCGGATCGGGAAAATGTCTCCGCTGCGCTTGTGAAAGATGTGCGCGGCCGTGGCAATGCCATGACAGCGGGTGATGTCGGTTTTCGTTATCTGTTGCAAGGGCTAGCCCAAAGCGGCGATTCGCAAGTGATCTACGACATGATCAACCAGGACGAGAAGCCCGGTTACGGATATCAACTCAAGCAGGGGGCGACCGCCCTGACCGAGGCGTGGGATGCGAACCACAATGCTTCGCACAATCATTTCATGTTGGGCCAAATCACCGAGTGGTTTTACAAAGACTTGGTTGGCATCGATGCGGATCCCGAGAAGCCGGGATTCGAGAATGTGGTGATCAAGCCAACGCCCGTGGGCGATCTGACTTGGGCCGAGGCGAGTTATGATTCATTGCGGGGGCCGATCAAATGCCGTTGGGGTCGCAATGGGAAGGATTTCCAATTGCGGATTGTCATTCCAGCGAATTCAACGGCCACCGTCTATTTACCCGCGAGCGAATCAAGCAAAGACACCGAAGCACGCAAACCGGCAGCCGAAAGCGAAGGCGTGAAATTTTTACGCCGCGAAGATGATCGGAACGTCTATTCCGTGGGCTCGGGAACTTACGAGTTTGAATCGAAGTTGTAACCCAATTCATTCAGGCAGTTCGCCGAAGTAGAATTTTACGCTCCCCGAGTATTCGCCTTGTCCGATGTTGGGTTGGCCTTGGGGACCTGTTGTTGTTGCGGTTTTGAACTTGCTCCCCACGGGGGGAATGGCGTCGAGTAGCGCGATGCCACATTCAGGGAGTTGTAATTTGGTTTCGCCTTCCAGATCCTTGGGCGGGAAACTGGGTGTGAGTACTTGCACGAACGAGCCGGAATTCCCCGGCAAAATCGTGATGGGGCCTTCGTCGGTGTCGAGTTGCAGCCACTGAACGCCGGAAAAACAGCCTTTGAACTCGGGATACTCCCAACCGGAGTAGCCGGTGATGGTGTCGTTGTACTTGTTCTCCCAGACGTTCAAGCTCACACCATGTTGGCGGTTCTTCCACACCCGGAAGGGCCCATTGCCGAGCCAGCGTTTACCGCGAATAAGTTTTTCTGGGTAATCGAACGTCACGCCGAAGTAGTCTTGCTTGCCTTCGGCGTGGTAACGATAGTCGCATTCAATCCAGCCATTACTGTTGATTTGCCAAGTGATATCCTTCAAAGCGCCGTCATACTCAGCTTGGATAATCGCGGTATCGCTTTCGATTGATGAGCTCAAAGACTTCAATTTCGATTCACCAGTTGTCGCGACAGGACCACTACTGAGTGAAAACGGTTTGCCATCGCGAGTGACTTTGTTCAATTCCCCCGTCGTTCTGTCGAACTCGATGACCAAATCGCCCGTCGTCACAGTAATTTTGTCATCAGACTCCAAAAGCTGAGGAGCCGCTCCTTTGGTAGAGTTGTTGAAAACATTCGTAGGGGATGAATCCCGTAGCAGCCAGGTCCATGTCCACAGTTCGCGACCTTGGGAATCAGTAACGCAAATTGCTAGAACATCGGCCTCTTTTGAGTTGGGAATATCCAACGTGAGTTCTTGCACTTGCCCTGGAGCGATGTCGGGGAGTGTTTGAGTTTTTTCATCGATGAGTTCAAATCCGGCGCCTTGTTCGTTGGGTCGCTTAAGCTTCCTCAACTGCCAAGTCAATTTGCACTGATCAGCATTCGTAAAGTCATAGCGATTTTCGATTGTAAACGTGTTGTCGCCTTTGCGCTCGATCACTATCGGCGACCACAGTTCTTTGACCGTATAGAAACTTGCTTCGCGCTCACGATAGGGGCCGACAATACCATCGGGCCCTTGGTTGCCGGCGCAATCGATGCTGCCGTCAGGGCGTTTGATCCCTTCGTCGAACAGCACCCACAGAAATGCGCCCCCCAACAGCGGGCTTTCGCGCATCATTTCCCAATAATCAGCCAGCCCAGTCCCGCTGCCGCCGTCGTACAGTCCGTGCAGCATCTCGGTGGGCATATAGATGTACTTGTTGGGATCGTTCAGGTCTTCCCATTCTTGGTAGACTTCGGTGGGACCATGACGCGTGGGTGCCCCCTGGCTAGCGACTTTGGCACGATCGAACTCCAAATAGTGAGCCGTGTTGATGTAGTTAAAGGCTTCCCAGGCGTGCAGTACTTTGCGTTTTTGGGGGTCGTACTCATCGAACACTTCATCCAAGGCAACGTTAAATCCCCCTTCGTTGCCGTTATCCCAAAAGATCACGCTGGGGTGATTCACATCGCGCGTGACGAGCGACTTCACCAGCTTGCGGCCCACCTTGGTGTCGTAATGCCAGTGCCAACCGGCGAGTTCGTCGAGCACGTAGAGCCCGTGCTCATCGCACAGGTCGAGAAACTCTTGATCGGGCGGATAGTGTGACATCCGCACCGCGTTCATGTTCATGTCTTTGATCGTGTTGATGTCGAGCAGATGAACGTCTTTGCTCAAGCAGCGGCCGGAATCGGGCCAAGTCGAATGGCGATTTACCCCTTTGAGTATGACCTGCTTGCCGTTCACGTAGATCCCGTCCCCGGGGCGGACTTCAATCGTGCGGAAACCAAATTGTTGTTGGTAGCGATGCAACACTTCATCGCCCTGCTTGAGTTGAAACTCAGCGAGGTAAAGGTTCGGAGTTTCCGCCGTCCATTGTCGCGGATTCTCAATTTTAGTCGATAAACGGGGCGAATCGTTTTTCACGTCTTGCGAAAAAGAGTCACCGACGGGTTTGCCATCCAGATCAGTGATTTGAACTTCAATACTTTCCGCATCCCCTGCACCGTTCACTATGACATCGGCGAAAAATTGGCCGTCGGCTTGGGCGTTGATCGCCACGCGCTCAATGAACTGCTGGGGCACGACTTCCAAATAGACGGGCCGATAAATCCCACCGAAGACCCAGAAGTCGGCCGTCCGTTCGGCCTTGTTGACCGATTCGTTGGCCGAATGCTTGGCGACGTCAACTTCCAGCAGATTGCTTTGGCCGAATTTTAATAAGTTGGTGATCTCGTACTTGAAGCGGTAAAACCCTCCTTGATGCGTCGGGCCAGCCTGCTCTCCATTGATTTTGACCGTCGTGTCGGTCATTGAGCCTTCAAACACGAGATAGACGCGATTGTCTTTCCATTGCTCAGGGGCGTTGAATTCGTATTCGTACAGCCCATGCTCTTCGAGCGCCGATTCGATGTCCTTCTTGTAATTGAGCATGCCAAAGCCGAGGACATCCCAATTCGAGGGGACCGGAATGGTCGTCCATTCGCCGGATTTCGCACCGGTTGTGCATTTGAACTTCCACGGAACAGTCTGGTCTTTGTTGCGGCCGGAAAGATAAACTCGCTCGGTTTCCTCAGCCGACAAGAAACTTGCGGCGGACAGACAGATCGCGAGGATCAGGCAAATAAGACTTGGAATTTTCATGCTGCTGGCCATGGCTATTGGCTTACGAAGTGGTACGAGCCACTACCGACTTGGAACACCGCGTAATCGGCTTCCATGCCAACAAGTTCAACCCCTTCGGCTTTGGCGGCAGGCTGGCCGCTTTCCTTTACGGAGTCCGCATTGGCCGCGGGAATGTAAACAGTCGCGGTGGTGTTGGCTGGCACGGTGATTTTCCAATCGAAGACGCCCTCTTTTTTCTCCCAATGGCTCGCGATCTTGCCATAAGGAGATACATAGCTGGCCTTCACGAACGTAAGATCGCCCACGGGCTGTGGCCGCATGATGATGTGCTTAAAAGCGGGTTGGGCTTCGTCGGGGCAGATTCCCGCGAGGTCTTCAAACAGCCAGATGACAAAATCACCCACGAGCATCACGTGGTTGCCGGAATTCATGGCCGGATCGGCCGTGTCGCCGTTCCACAGTTCCCAGATGGTGGTCGCCCCCTTGGAAATCATGTAACCCCAGCTGGGGTAATCCGTCTGAGAGGCGATCGTGTAGGCAATATCCGCACGGCCGTTGTCGGCGAGCACACGGTTTAAGAACTGCCCACCGATCAGCCCAGTGCCGATGTGACCTTTGGTTTGCACCATGATCTTCTCGACCAAGTGGTTGAAAACCTTTTGCCGCATGTCATCGGGAACCAAGCCAAAGTACAAAGGCAGCACGCTCGACGTTTGCGAGCCGTTGTCGTAGTAACCCTTTTCACGATTGAGAAACTTATTGTTGAACGCGGTCTTTGTTTCCTCGGCGAGTTGCTTCAATCGCTTGGCATCCTCCGGCTTATCGAGCATTTCGGCGTAACGCTGCATGAGAGTCAGATCGTAGTACAAATACGAAGTCGCCAGTAGCGCCTTATCGGTGGCACGGGCTGGGTCTTTCGAGTGAATCAGCTTCGGGTCCTCGGGCGGTACACACCAATCACCATACTGATCGCGATCGATGATGCCATCCTTGGTGAAAGTGAGCATGTAGTCGATCCAGCGTTTGGCGCTGTCGTAGTGATCTGCCACGATCTGCTTATCACCAAACTGACGCAGCAACGTGTTGGGAATAATGACGGTGCTGCTCGGCCAGGTCACGTTGTCGGAGTAAATCGGCCAATGCGCGGGGCACACGTCGGGGACGCTGCCTGTCGGTTTTTGCGAATCTTCCATATCCTGCAGCCACTTCGCATACAGCGCGGCGTTGTCATAGATATATGTCTCGCCCCGCGATTCTTCGGAGCGATCCCCGAGCCAACCCTGGCGTTCGTCGCGTTGGGGGCAATCCGTGGGAATGCTGCGATAGTTGCCGCGAGTGCCCCACACGACGTTCTTATAGATTTGATTGATCAGCGGATTGGAGCATTCAAATTCGCCGATTTGCTGGACATCGTCATGAACAACGAGTCCTTCCAAGGAATCGAGCGTGGGTTTGCCGGGGAAGCCGGTGACTTCGACAAAGCGAAAGCCGTGGTAGGTAAACTTTGGTTCCCAGACTTCGGTCCCCTCGCCTTTCAGGGTGTAAATGTCGGTGACTTTCGCGCCGCGAATGTTGGCCAGATAGAGCTCGCCCTCGGGGGTCAATGTCTCGGCGTGACGAAGCTTGACCGACGTTCCCGCCGGCCCGCTGACCTTCAAGCGGCACCACCCGACTAGGTTTTGTCCCATGTCAAAAATGAAGACACCGGGGCGCGGTTCGGTGACCGCAATTGGTTTGAGGGTTTCGACAACGCGAATGGGGTCAATCGGTTCAGGAACCAACTCACCCGCTGGCACGACGGCATTCTCGGCGTTGAGATAGCGTGTGTCATCAAAGTCAGGCTGATCCCAGCCCGGCATTTCTTTGCGGGCGTCATACTCTTCACCGTCATATTCGTTGTTGGCGATGATCGGCCCATCGGTCGTAAGCTTCCACGAATTGTCACTGACGATTTCCGAAATGCTGCCATCCGTATGTTCGATGCGGAGTTCCAGCAGGAGCTTGGGATAACCAAAGTTGGTCATCGAGGCAAAGACGTCGCTGCGTGGGGAGTAGTACCGGCCATTGCCGAGGATCACGCCGAGCGCATTCTCACCTTCGTGCAGTGCTTTGGTGACGTCGTGTGTGACGTAAAGCGTTCGCTTGGGATATTCGGTTAGACCGGGCGATAAAACGGCATCGCCGATTCTTTCTCCATTGATGAAAAGCTCCGACAGGCCCAAGCCTGACATGCTGATCGTGGCGCGACGAATCGGTTTCTCGATGTCAAATTCTTTGCGAAGATAGCGGGCAGGCAGTCGACGATCCTCGGCATGACGGACCTCTCCCCAAGGATTCATGCCGACGGGGCCGACTACCATGGCGGCGGGCCATTTCTCGTCCGAAAAATCGAGGGCAAACCAGTCATCCACGGATTTATTGTTGGCTTTCCACTCGGCATCGGTGACGATCAGCAGCGGCTCGCCCTCAGTGAACTCCACTTTCAACCAAGCGACAAGCCCAGCGGGATTGGCGTTCTCTCCTTCATTTTTAGCCGAAACGGCGAGCACATTCTTGCCGAGTTCGAGGCGCTTGGTGACATCCATTTCTTTTGCCGAGCGATGGCCACTCCGGCTGCCGACATCGCGGCCGTTAAGAAAAATCGAGCAGCGATCATCGGCCGTGATCCGCAACGTGGCGCAGCGAATCGTGCGATCTTTGGGCACCTCAAAGGTCCGCCGGAAAAAGCGTTCCTCGGGAGGTGCTGATTCCGCGGGCTTACCTTCGGGGAACCAAATCCAATTCGTGTCGGTCAAAAATTCAATGCTGGGAAATTCTTCGCGGCCAATCCACTTACCATGCCAGTCGTTAGGTTGCAGCAGTCCCATGGACCAGTGTGCTACGTCGCTCCATGAGGAAGCTTTGCCCGCTTGATCCCAGACGCGCACTTTCCAGAAACATTCCTCATGCGACATCAGCGGCTGGCCAGCATAAGAAACGAACAGCGATTGATCCGATTTCACTTCGCCACTATCCCACAGGTCACCTTCGTCGGCGTTGAGTTTTTCCCGCGAGCTGGCAACGAGAATTTGATAAGCCGATTGCGATTGGGCCCGTTTGTCGGAGGTGCTGTACCAACTGAGTCGTGGCTGCGCGGCATCGATTCCCAAAGGGTTGACAAGATGTTCGCATTCTAATCCCGTCACGGAAAGGTCGGCATAGGAATTCGTTGAAACCGCCGCAAGGCATCCCACAACAAGAAGGTGACAAAGGATGCGAACAAATTTTGTTGATTGAATCATGATAAACCGCCTGAATAGGTTAGCTCTCGTTGCGATTGGCCCGCTCGATGGCCACCGCCACAATAATGACTGCCCCTTTGACCACTTGTTGCCAGAAGGGAGAAACTTCTAAAAGGACCATGCCGTTGTTCAACACCCCAATGATGAGACACCCCAGGACGGTCCCCCAAATGGAGCCCCGTCCGCCGGAAAGCGAGGTGCCGCCAATGACGACCGCCGCAATGGAATCGAGTTCGTAGCCCGTCCCCGCGTTGGGCGTCGCGGAATCGAGTCGCGCAGTGACCAACAAGCCAGCCACCCCGGCGAGCATCCCCCCTAGAGCATAAACCATTAATTTGATTTTGGGGACATTGATGCCGCTCAGTTTTGCCGCGCGCTCGTTGCCACCAATGGCGTACAAATACCTGCCAAAGCGAGTGCGCTGCGTGACCACGATAAAGATGCCCACCAAAACCGCGGCGATGCACACCGGCATGGGAATCCCCAGAACGTAACCGGTGCCGAGTTTGCCGAAATCATCACCCAGACTCGTGATCGGAAATCCGCCGGTCCAAAGCATCGTCAGGCCGCGGGCAATACTGAGCATGCCGAGCGTGGCCACAAATGGTGGTAAGCGGAAACGCGTGATTGCGATGCCATTACAAAGCCCCAGTGTTGTACCAACAACAAGCCCCGCAATGATTCCGCCTAATACCGTGAATTGCAATTGAACGCCGAAGCGGTCCAGTGTGATGCCGTTCTTCATCAGTCCAGCAGCAACAGCCCCCGCCAGCGCAAGCATCGATCCGACCGACAAATCGATGCCGCCGGAAAGGATGATCATGGTCATGCCAATCGACAGGCAAACATTGATCGAAATCTGACGCAACACGTTGAGCGTGTTATCGACCGTCAGAAATCGATCCGTGGCGAGGCTCAATCCCAAGACCAGCAGAGAAAGCGCCAGCACGGACTGAAATCGGACGGCCCAGGATTTGAATTCGCTCAGCGTCATGCACAGGCCTTTCCCGTGGGAAGTGCCGCGCGAAGAATGCATTCTTCGTTCGCTTCAGAGCGTGTGAATTCTGCGGTTTTACGACCTTCGCTGAGTACGACGATCCGGTCGGCGAGCGCCAAGATTTCCGGCAATTCCGAAGAAACGACGATCACCCCCAATCCTTCCGCGGCGAGTTCGTCGATGAGCGTGTAAATCTCACGTTTGGAATTGATATCGATTCCGCGAGTCGGCTCATCGAGCAGCAACACGCTGGGGTTGGTGGCGAGCCATTTCGAGAGGACGACTTTCTGTTGATTGCCGCCACTAAGATTGCGAACTTGCTGACGGAGTGATGGCGTCTTGAGTCGCAATCGCGTGGCATATTTTTCAGCGAGCCGTTGTTCCTTGGCGGAGCTCAGAAAGCCATAAGTTGCCGTCTGTTTAAGGGAAGCCATGCTGGCGTTGGCGGCCACGCTGAGCGGCAAAAACAGTCCTTCGAGTTTGCGATCTTCCGGAGCAAGGGCCAATCCGGCGGCAATCGCTGCGGCTGGTGAATCGATACGCATTGGCTCACCATCGACAACAACTGAACCAGTCGTTGAATTGGAGTACAAGCCGAAAATTGCTTGGAGCAATTCGGTTCGCCCGGCTCCCATGAGACCAAACAACCCCAGTACTTCGCCGCGGCGGACATGTAGCGAAATCTCTTGCAACAGAAATCGATCGTAATGTTGAGGATCGCGGACGGTGAGGTTCGTAATTCGCAGCACTTCGTCACCGAACTTGGTGGATGATTTCGGAAATTGGTCGGCAAGATCTCGGCCTACCATGAGGCGCACCATTTCGTCGTGCGTGACTGACGCAAACGGCACGGAAGTGATGAATTCCCCATCGCGGAGTACCGTAATGTCGTCGGCAATTTGCGGCAATTCGTCGAGCTTATGAGTGATGTAGATGATTCCCACACCGCTTCGTTTAAGCTCTGTGATAATACGAAAGAGCGCGGTCACTTCTTGCTCGGAAATTGCCGACGTCGGTTCATCCATGATGATGACGCGGGCGTCGGTCGAGAGAGCTTTGGCGATTTCAACAACTTGCTGGGCACCGACACGCAAACTCGAAATCAGAGCCCGTGGATCGACCTTCAGCTCCAGACGTTCGAGCAATTTAGCCGCCATGCGATTCATCGATTTGCGGTCGACAAAACCTAACGGCGTGAGCGGCTCGCGGCCGAGGAAAATATTCTCAGCAACGCTTAAGTAAGGAATGAGATTGAGTTCTTGATGGATAATCGAGATGCCGGCGTCAGTGGCCTCGCGTGGCGTGCGGAATGCAATAGGTTTGCCATCAAGCAAGAGTTCGCCAGCATCCGCAGGAAACACGCCCGACAGGATGTTCATGAGGGTCGATTTGCCGGCACCGTTCTCTCCCAGCACCGCGTTGAGTCGTCCCGCAGGCACGGTGATCTGCACATCTTGCAGCGCGCGAACGCCCGGGAATGATTTGCAGATTTCCTGAGCGGCAAGCAGCGGTGTTGGCGAAGCGTCGACGGTCATTGCGGAAATTCCACCTGCAAGGGGACCACGGTGAGAGGCAGAATTTTTTTGTTCGACGCAAGGACTTCGGCGCAGCCGACAAAGCGAATCTTTGCGCCGACTTTGGCTTGCTTTTTGAGCTCGGGCTGAACTTGCTCTTCTACGATGCGGTTCAATTCTTTGGAGATGGCATTGAAGTCTTGTGAATTGGCGAATTTGCCGGCAACCAATTGCCCGGTCGCATCGCGAACTGTATTGCCAAAGAGTAAGCCCGTTTTCAAGACGATATCGGGGTTATCAGTAATCTTGAGATTCACCCCTGATTTGTCGATCGAAGTTACGGTTCCTATGCCTTGCAAGAAATAAAAATAGACACGGCCGATGCCCACCGATTTGCCAAAAGTCTTGCGGGCCATTTCAGGGTCGTTCTGAATCGCAGGAATCAGTTCCGCGGCGTCGGTTGCTTGCTCGAAACTGGGAACCAATTGCTTGGACCAAAAGTCCAGCGCAAAAGGCTTCGCGTCGAACTTTTGACTGGTGTTCGCCGCGGCCACCTGCTCCAGCGGCACGATACGAAACAGCGGAAACCAATACGTAAGGGCCAGGCCGAGAAGAACGACACACGGCACAACGAATCGGCGTTTCAGACTTGGCCCAGGCATATTGCTCAGTCTTCCTTCAAGCCGAAGTTGGCGTAGTCGTCGACGTTGTCTGGCGTAACGAGCTCGACGTCGACAGGAATTTTTTGAGGAAAGTCTCGTTTCCCTTTGAGGTACTCGTCAGCGAATTCCGCCGCTTGGATCGCCATCAGCTTCGGGAACTGCATACACGTGGCCGCGACTTTGCCTTCTTTGATCAGCCGGACCACGTCGTCGGAGCCGTCGAAGCCAAACACTTTGATTTCATCCTGTCGATTGGCCGCGGCGATGGCTTGATAGGCGCCCATGGCCATGACGTCGTTGGCGCAAAAAACTGCGTCGATCTTGGGATTGGCTTGCAGAATCGATTCCATGACTTCCAGCGCACGGCCTTGATCGAAATCAGCCGACTGCTGGGCCACCATTTTTAAGCCTTCAAAGCGATCAACAACACTATGAAAACCTTTCGAGCGATTCCAAGTATTATTGTCACCGGAGGTTCCCATCAATTCGACCCAATTGCCGTCTTCGCCGATAACGCTCACGAAATACTCGCCGAGCGCGACGCAGCCGGAATAACTGTCGGAAAGAATTTGCGACGTGGCGGCATCGGTCGCGTTGATTTCGCGGTCGATGCAGAACACAGGGATCCCGGCGTCCTTGGCCCTCCGTACGCTGGCAATGGAACCATCAGCGTCGGTGCAATTGAACAGTACGGCTTTGTAACCACCGGCGATCAAATCTTCGAAGTGGGAGCTTTCCCTGGCCGTGTCGCTTTGCGAATCAAAAACCGTGGCGTCGTAGCCTAGCTCTTCACAGCGTTTCTTCGCGGCATCCGTTAGCACGACGAACCAAGGGTTGTTAAGCGTGGAAACAATGATGGCGATCTTTTCTTTTTCGCCCGACTTTGGTTTCGCGTCGACGGTTTGGGCGGTTTGCTCTTTTTCCGGAGGTGCTTGGCTGCAGCCACCGATCCAGGGAACGGTGGCGACGATCAACAAACTAAGAAGAGTTTTGAACATGGAATTCCTATCCTATGCTTCAATTGAAAATTATTTACAGCAATCGCCCCACGGCAGTATGCCAGCCGGCAAGGGAGCGCTCGACTTCCGCCGCATCGCGATTGGGCCGATAAGTTTTGGTTTCGCGAGGCAGCTTGGCCAAATCCGCCAGCGAATTATGGATTCCCAAGCCAAGCAGTCCCGCCGAGACAGCTCCCAGCGCCGAGGACTCCGGCGTGTTGGTCGTGACAAGTTCGCGTTCAATCATATCAGCCGTGAACTGCATAAGGAACTCATTGCAGGTTGGCCCGCCGTCGGCGAACAAAATTTGCGGTGTGATACCGCTCTCCTGCTGCATCATGTCGAGCACGTCTCGAAGCTGATAACTGATTGATTCCAGAGCAGCTCGCACGACATGGGCTTTGCGAGTATGCCCCGTCATGCCAAAAATCGCGGCCTGGGCGTCCGGTTTCCAATGTGGCGCGCTCAAACCGGCAAAGGCCGGAACGAGATAAACGCCGCCATTGTCTTCGACTTCCGTGGCAAGCGGCTCGCACTCAGCCAAGTCGCCAATCAATTGCAATTGATCGCGGAGCCAAGTGAGTGTGGCCGACGAATAGTTAATGAGACCTTCCAGGGCATAAGTTGGCTTGCCATTGAGAACCCAGGCCAGTGCCAACACAGAACCGCCGTTGGTAACTTTTGATTCCTGGCCTACATTGAGCAACACGGATGTGCCGGTGCCGAACGTGGCTTTGGCCATGCCGGGCTCGTAGCAACGCTGAGCGAACAACGACGCCTGCGAATCGCCCATCACGCCACAAATGAGAATGCTCTGAGGCAAATTTCCTGCGGCATTTGTTTCGCCAAACTTCGCGGAACAATCGCGCACTTCCGGCAGAGAGTCATGTGGAATGCCAAATAGCTCACACAGTTCCGCGTCCCAAGCGAGCTTGTGGACATCGTAAAGCAGCGTGCGGCTGGCGTTGGTGTGGTCGGTGGCAAAGACCTGGCCACTCGTGAGACGGTAAATCAGATAGGCGTCGATCGTGCCGATGAGCGCGTGGCCTTTTTGAACGGCGGTGGCGATATCTGCTCGCTCACGCAACAGCCAAGCAATTTTTGAAGCAGGAAAATACGTGTCGAGTTTTAAGCCAGTACGTTCTTGAACAAGTGGTTCATGACCCGCCACGGTGCATTCTTTACAGATCCCATCGCCACGGCGACACTGCCATACGATTGCATTGTGCAACGGCTTGCCGGTCTGCCGATCAAAGACAACGAAGGTTTCACGCTGATTGGTGATGCTCAGGCCAGCGAGTTCACCAAGGGCTGATTGGTGTCGAGTCGTGAGTTCAGCAATGACGGCAAGGACGTTCTGCCAGATTTCCTCGGCATCGTGCTCAACCCATCCGCTTTGCGGGTAAATCTGACGATGCTCGCGAGAAACCTTGTCGACGATCCGGCCGTTTTGATCAAATAGGACTGCCTTGGTGGCCGACGTGCTTTGATCGATGCCGAGGATGAGAGTCATCGTGCCGCCCCCGAACGCTGTATGAGCGTGTGCGCAGCTTCTGCAAGCCCTTCCATCGAGAGGCCATAATGACGGAAGATATCGGCTTGAGCCCCCGTGACGGTATCTTCGTCGGGAATTCCAACAATTTTCATGGATACAGCAACACCCGCCTGCATCAGCACCGCGGCGCACGCTTCACCCAATCCGCCATGAACGGAATGTTCTTCAGCGGTGACAATCGCGCGGCAATTTTGGCCGGCATCAATGATCGCTGCCTCATCCAGCGGTTTGATGGTGTGCATACTGATGACGCGACAATTCAATCCCTGCTCGGCAAGTTTTTCGGCGGCAAGTAAACAGTGGATAACGGTTTCGCCCGTGCCGAGGAATGCGACGTCGTTGCCTTCTCGCAACGTGATGGACCGGCCGACTTCAAAATTTGTTGCAGCGGTGTGCAGATCGTACATGGCCGCTTTGCCGAAGCGCACAAAGACGGGGTGCTTGGCTTCGGCTGCGGCACGGATTGATTCGCGAGTTTCAAAATTATCTGCTGGCAACAGGATGGTGAGATTATGAATGGCTCGCAGTGCGGCGAGATCGTGCAGCGAATGATGCGTGCTGCCAAGGGCGCCGTAGCTCACGCCCGCACTAATACCCACGAGCGTGGCGGGAACATCGGAATAGCAAACGTCGTTCTTGATTTGCTCGAGCGACCGCGCCGTCAGAAAGCAGGCGGGGGAAACTCCAAACGATTTCTTGCCTGCCGCAGCGAGCCCCGCGGTAATGCCGACGAGGTTTTGTTCCGCGATACCGACTTCGACAAGCTGCTTAGGCAAGGCTTTGCCAAACGGGCCGAGTTTGCCTGAACCCCGGGAATCGCTCGTGACCGCGATGATGCTGGGATTCTCGCGGGCCAATTCTTCGAGCGTCGCGGCGAACTCTTCGAGATTCGCGCGGCCCTTTTTCAGGCCCAAGCGTGCAATAACTTGCTGGGCTTCCGGCGAAAACATCGATGGGGCGGGTGCGCTCATAGGGCCTCGCCCACGAGCGCTTGCTCGGCTGCGGCTAACTCGCGTTGAGCCAGCTCGTACTGTTCCGCAGAGGGAACTCCATGATGCCAACTCACGACGTTCTCCATGAAGCTCACGCCCCTGCCCTTCACCGTATTGGCGATGATCATGGTCGGCTTGCCAGTTTGGGGTGGGGCCGTGAGGGCGTCGGTCAGCTCGGCGAAGTCATGGCCATTCACACCGACGACATGCCAACCAAAAGCGGCAAATTTCTCGTCGAGCGGCTCGTTGCTACACACGTCGCGCGTGTGGCCGGTGATTTGCAGCGTGTTGTGATCGAGAATCGCCACCAAGTTATCGAGCTTGTAATGGGCGGCGGCCATGGCGGCTTCCCAGTTGGAACCCTCAGCCATCTCGCCATCGCCGAGCAGAGTGAACACGCGGTACTTGGACGCATCGAGCTTGCCAGCGATGGCCATGCCCACGCAAATGGGCAGGCCGTGGCCCAATGCCCCCGTATTCATCTCGATGCCAGGGACTTTGCGCGTTGGGTGGCCAACGAAAGGCGATTGATAGTGGCAAAGAGTTTCGAGTTCCGTTTCCGGAAAGAAACCTTGATCGGCCAGGACAACATACAACGCTTCGACCGAATGGCCTTTGCTTTGAATGTAGCGGTCGCGGTCGGGTGACGAAAAATTCCGTGGCGAAACATTCATCACGCGATTGTAAAGCACATTGAGGATATCAACGCACGACAAGCTGCCGCCGGTGTGGCCAGCCCCGGCTTCGGTTATGTATCGCAGAATCTTCTGGCGATATTGAATCGATTTGAGTTGGAGTTCGCGATCGGTCATAGCAACGGTTAGCAATTGGTCTTTCCGTGATGATAGGTTTCCCAACCTAGGTAGTTGGTAAAGGCTTCGGCAAGAATGTCGGCGGACTGCGAGTTTGTCATGACCACGTGATGCTCGAAGCCCTCGCGGCAAACATAGCGTAGCAAATCTTGTAGCTTTGGTACGTGAGCCACCGCGCGGGTGCCGAAGGTGTTGAGCTCATCATCCGTGAGTTCTCCTTCGCCAACGTAGGCGCGAATTTTGCCATCGCAATCCGCCGTGGAAAGTCGGCCGTAGGTTAGCGGTCCTGCGGGAGTGCGACCTTCGAGCGCGCCATAGGTGTTCTCCACGCCAAGCGTGCTACCGAGAATCGGCGCGTTGGCGATTTTGATATCAGGGAGAAAACTCTTAGCCCAGTTGCCGCAATGGAACAGCGTGCATTTGTCTTCGTCATCGCCGTAGTTATTGTTCCAGTCGACAAGTGCCGCGGGTGATTTCGCAGCAAGCTGCATGGCGTACATCGTGAGCACGCCCAGCACGTCGACTTCGCACGCGCTAGGGAGAAAATTCTCGCTCATCATGCTCATCAACGTGCAGACGTTGCAGCCGAGATTTTGTTGCACCGATGTCCAGCATTGAATCGCGGTCGCGTCGATAGCGTTGAGTTCCATCCAGTTTTCCAACACGACGCCCAGCTTCGCCATTTGCAGCAGCTTTTCGGAGGGCACATTCGGTGCGGGTGCGTAGTCGGTGATCGCCTTGAGTTTGGCAATCACAGCGGCATCACCATCGGTAAGCTGCTCAACTTGGGCAATCAACTCCGACAAATCGACGGTGGTGACGCTCACGCCGTGGCGTTCGAGAATCTTTTCGCTGAAGCGGACCGTGTTGAAAGCACCAGGACGCGCGCCGACGGCTCCCAGCCGCACACCACGCAGGCCGTTCACAACGCGGCACACGCCGAGGAATTTGGCTAGGTCTTGCTTGAAATCGTCCGACGTGGGCGACGTTACATGCTTGTGGGTGAGTGAGAATTTGATGCCCGCTTGCACGAGGTTGTTGCAAACCGAGATCTTGCCGCAGAAACCATCACGCCGCCGCGAAACGCCCAGCTGGTTGAGGTCGTCAGGATAGGCTTGCACTAACACGGGGACATTCAAATCGGAGAGCTTGAGAACGTCGGCCACCCCTTTTTCGTCGCCGAAGTTGGGGAGCGTCACCAGCACACCATCGATCTCGTCGCGATGCCGGCGAAAGAGGTCCGCGCATCGGCGTGCCTCGGCATGGGTTTCCACGCCGCCGAGTTTGGTTTCCTCGGGCGAAACCCAAATCGGCCGGATGTTGTATCTTTCGAAGAGAGCAGTCAGATCGGCGCGAGCTTCTGACACCAACTGATCGGGAAAAAAATCCCGGTTGCCGACGATCACTCCGAGAGTGGTTGTTGAATTCTTCATGCTCAGTCCTTTTGATCGTGCGCCAGTTCCAGTCCGGTGATCTTTAGCGCCAAAGCGATCTCCGTCGGACGTGCGGCGGGAAGTTCCACGGCAAGGCCTTGTTCGGTTTGTTCCCAGTTGAGTTGGCCTTCATGGCCCAAAAGTTGAACGCCATCAACCTTACCTGCGGACGCGGGTAGCGACTTCACGAGCAACTTGCCATCTTCGGGCCATGCCAGGGCGATCGCATAGAGAGCGCCGTCTTTGGTGGTGAAGCGAAGGTCTTCTCCCGTATAAGCTTTCCGTTCGGTGTCGGTGAACGAGCCGCCTACGTCGAGCGTTGGCCCTTCACCAAACTTGTGCCAAGGCTGTGTGCCGTAAATGGCGTCACCGTTGACTTGGAGCCAAGCACCCATGTCGCGGAGCATTTGTTGTTCGGTCTCGGGAATCGTGCCGTCGGCTTTGGGCCCGATGTTCAAAAGTAAGGCTCCGTTCTTGCTCACCACGTCGATCAGATCGTCGATGATGCTGTCGACTTCCTTGTATTCGTGGTTCGTGACGTAACCCCAAGAGTTTTTCGAAACCGAGGTGCAAGTCTGCCAGAAGTCGGGGCGAATTTCCGCGGCGCGACCACGTTCGATATCGAACACACCCGTGCCATCGGGAAACGAACGGCCTTCCCATTCCTTGAAATCGATGGCGACTTCCTTGTTCCATTCCTTGCCACGGTTGTAGTAGTAGGCCGCGAATTTTTGCAAGTAAGGTTGGAACACCGGCTGGCAGATCCACCAATCGAAGTAGATCACTTCGGGCTGGTATTTATCGACGATCTCGCAGGTACGCAGCAGCCAGTCATCGAGGAACTGCTGATCAGGCATCTCGGCGTGAGTTTCGGCGACTCGTTTGTTGCTCGCCGGACCATAAAGGCTACTATTGTTGGCGTCGAGTACGTCGGAGTCGATATACATCCCTTGATCGAAGAACCACCAATGTTCCGCGCGATGGGATGAAGCGCCGAACACGATGTCCTGATCGCGTAGCGCTTCGGCGAGGTCGCCAATCACGTCGCGTTCGGGGCCCTTTTTGACCGCGGTCCACTCGGTGAATTCGCTGTCGTACATCGGAAAACCATCGTGATGCTCCGCCACGGGAATCACATATTTCACTCCAGCTTCGTGAAACAGCTTAGCCCACTCCTGCGGATCAAACTTTTCGGCCTTGAAAAGGGGAATGAAATCTTTGTAGCCGAACTCCGCCTGCGAGCCGTACTTCTCGACGTGATGCGCGAATTCGGGCGTCCCTTTGAAATACATATTGCGGGGATACCATTCGCTGCCAAACGCCGGCACGCTATAAGGTCCCCAATGAATGAAGAGGCCGAGTTTTCCCTCGCGGAGCCAACTGGGAGTTTGGAAATTGCCGAGTGATTCCCAGTTGGGTTGAAACGGACCTTGCTCGGCGACTTTGTCGATCTCGGCAATGCGTTGGGCGGTTTTATCTTTCGTAAGGGCCGGCTCCACGGGGAGACGCACGTCGCGGATTTGTTCGCTGCCAACTTTAAGTAAATACACGAGTTCCTTGCGTGAAATTTCAAGCACCGTCCCGTGCTTGTGACCCGGTGGAAAAGAAACCTCATCAGAGATATCGGTAAAGGTCTTGAAATCCTGGGTCCTAGCGGCGCCGTAAGTGCCATTTCGATAGGCATCGTAATAGATGATCCAATCATCGCCGATTTTGATTGTCGAGGGGCCTTCGGTGAAATCGGCCGTGAACGCAGGAGAAATATCTTCCCAAGGACCGAGCGGCGTCTTTCCAAACGCCACGCGCAGATTCCGTTCGGGTCGCGAATTGTCTTTCAAAATCAGCACATACCGTTCGCCGTCTTTGACGATCTGGCAGTCGATGACATTGAAATTGGGATCGAGGAACAGTTTGGCGGGAGCAAACGTCTTAAAATCGCGCGTCGTTGTGTAGTACATCCGCTGGTTGTTATCGCGTTCTTCGCCGTTCTCCGGAAAGCGGCCGGGGATGGTCGAAGCCCAGCAGATGATGAACTGGTTTTCCTTGTCATCATAAAAGAGTTCCGGTGCCCAGACGTTGACCGTGGTCGGCTCGTGTTTCATCACGGGGATGAACTGCTGTGGCGACCAATGGACCAAGTCATTGGAACTTGAGTAGCCAAAGCCCTGATCTTTTTTCCAACCGGTGGTCCAGACAAGATGATAAACGCCGTCGGGTCCGAGCAAGAGGCTCGGATCGCGCATCAACTGGCTGTCGCCCACGAGCGGCTTCAAGAACGTGCCGGGGACGCTGGCCCATTTGTATCCATCGAAGCTGTAGAGAAATCGCAACCCGTCTTCGCCGTTGCCGCGGAAGGAGGTGGAAAGATAAACGTTTTCAGGGACAACATTTTCCTTGACCGATTCCGCGCAGAGCGCCGTCAAGCACGAGCCAATCAGAAAAACAAGTGTTAAACCCAATCGCGCGATCATCGGAACCTATTCTGCCTTTACCATGCGAATATTAATGGGACGCGTTAGAGAATTACCGTCGGCGTCCTTCACGGTGAACTCAAATCGAGCGAGTCCGGCGGCATTTTCCGAGGGAGTAAAGCGAGCCGATTCATCGTTGAGCTGTACGGATCCTTGTTCGACATCACCAATTTCAAAGGTTCTTTCACCTAGCTCATAACCAACGGCCAGCGCGTTCAGGTCCACATCGAGCGACTCACCGGCCTTGCACTCGAAGTGTGGGACTGCGAGCCAGTTCAAATAGTTTTCGAGGTTCGTATAGCCGTCGTTGTCGGGATCAGAGTTCGCGTCGGAGAGATCGTCTGCGGGTGATTGGGGATTGAGCTTGTGCAATTCTTCCCACCAGGTGGGGAGGCCGTCATTATCCACGTCCCAGTCGTCTGAGCGTTGTTCGGTTCCGTAATCATCCCAGCCACCGACGTCATCTTGTGTGTCGGGCAGGCCGGGGAGTCCAGTGATGCTTCCCTTGAACTGCGCTTCGCCACGGAGCGTTTCGTCAATGACACGCTTATCGTGGGCATCGAGTACGGGTTCGTTGCAACCAACGTTCGAGAGCACATCTTTAAATGCAGCCTCTGCGGAAGTTGTGGTCACGTACGATTCGTAGAACGGTTCGTTGACGATCCAGTTTTCGTGGGGTTCGCCGTGCCGCTCGAACACTCCGGCTAGCTTCTCGCTTGCATCGAACTTGCCTTCCATGACGTTGCCGTCCGCGTAATACATTTGCGGGCCGAAGCTCGGCACGGCTTCGCGCTCGGCCATCAGCACGTGAAAGACTTTGGTCGCGGCACCGGGTTTGTAGTAGTTGTTAACGAAGTTCACTTCTTTGGCACCACCATCGGTGGTGCGATGGCTCCAGTTGTAGACCACGTTGTTGCGGATATCGAGCCGCCCCGCGTGGCGGGTGGCTTTGTCGAGCCCCCCGGCGAGGCTCCAATTGCGGCCGGCGCAGTGAGCAAGCAGATTGTGATGAAAACTGCCGATGTCGCCGCTAATACTCGCTGCGAAACCGTGCTGTTTCCCCTTTTCATATTTGGAATGGCCCGCGACGTTGAGCGCTTCGGAAATGAGCGTGTTTTGCAGCGTGATATTTTTCGCCCCGCGTGAGCTGAACGATTCATCCTGAGTCCAACTGATCGAGCAGTGGTCGATAATCGAGTGATCGCAACTGGCGAGGCCCATGCCGTCGAGGGTGACGCCTGCGGTGTTGCCCGGGCGCACGCGGACGAAGCGTATGATGCAGTCGTGGTTGCCGAGCAATCCCAAGTTATAGTTGGAAATGCAAATGCCGGGGGCGGGTGCTGTTTGGCCTGCAATCGTGAGATAGGGATCGCGAATGATCAGCTTGCTGTTGAGGATGATGCGCCCCGAAACATCGAAGACAACGGTGCGCGGTCCCGAGGCTTCCACCGCTGCACGCAGGCTGCCAGGGCCAGAATCATTAAGATTGGTCACTTTCAGAATGCGGCCACCACGGCCACCGATGGCAAAGCGCCCGTAACCTTCAGCACCAGGAAACGCGAGATGGCGAACGCGGAAATTCCACACATCGCCGCGCGTGACTTTGCCGCCGGCGTCTTCGCTGTCGACTCGCCAAGCGTAATGGGTTTGGCTGGCCGTGGGATTCACTTTCGTGGATTGTTCAGCGCGATCTGTCGATCCTAGGAATTGGGACGAATCAACAGTTGCGGCCGACGCTAAATTCTGAGCCTCATCCGCGCTGTCAGCAGAGGCAAAATAAACGTGATGTTTGACGGCATTGTCTGCCGGTTGCCAAGTGAGCGTGACACTGTCAGAGTCGCCAGCAACATGGCCATCGTTGTGGGCGGGGGTGGGGCTTAACGCTTTCGCTTTGGGGTTCGTGGCATCAATTTCCAACCCATTGAGCACCACGCTCGGATCCCCCGTGATTCGGATCACAGCGGGAGTATCTGCCCTGACATCGAATTCCACAAAAGCGTTCTCAGCCGCTTCGTTGCTTGCCACACGAATTGTTGGTTGAACGGTGGTGCTGGCTTCACTACCGATGACAGCAACGGTTAAGGGATTAAGCGGTTCTTTGTTTAAGCCGTTGTGATAGGTCACGAGCGAATGCCGACCCGGCTTTAGCCCAGCAAGTTCAATTTCCAGTGCGGGTGCCATCACGCCGTCGGTGGCCATCGTGGCACCGGTGCTCAAACCGGCTTTGTACCATTGCCCTTCGACGATGCTTCCTGCGGGAGCACGGAGTGTAATGGCAATACCATCAAATTCGCGCGTGGCTTCGTGGCCGTTTTTCACTTGCCATTCCTGCCAGCCCGGCGTGGCTGTGTCGTTGCGGCCGGTATCCATGCCCAGGTCGATGCGAATTGGCTCGGCGCAATGAGCAGAGCTACATGTCATCGCCACGAATGTCAGCATTAAGAAAAGATTCTTCATGGCACTTAATCATCCGTTCGGGGTTGAGTGACATTTTCAAACGTCATCTTGCCAACGTGCTCGAAGACGCTGGCACGTTTGGCATTGTTGAAATCGCAATTGCGGATTTGCACGTTGTCGATTTCATGCCCTTTGATGCCGACCAGATAGAGCGGCATATCGCTTTTTTGCGAGGTGACATTCTCCATGAAGATGTTGTGCACCTGGGGTGGAAAATCGCCCTGTTCGTTGGCGTATTCCAAATCGATATGTAGGACCGCTTCTTTCACCTCGCCCACTTCGACATTGCGGACGTAGAGGTTCTCAAGAAATCCGCCGCGTAAGAGATTCGATTTGAGCCGAATCGCCCGGTCGAGTTGCGGGCTATCCATGCGGCAATTCTCGACGAACACATTGCGTATCCCGCCGCTCATTTCACTCCCCAGCACGACGCCGCCGTGGCCGTCGGCCATTTCGCAGTTGCGAACGATGATATTCTCGCTGGGGACGTTGATTCGCCGACCTTCGGTATTGCGGCCCGATTTGATCGCAATGCAATCGTCGCCTGTGTTGAAGCGGCAGTTTTCGATCAGCACGTTGCGGCTTGATTCTGGATCGCAGCCGTCGTTGTTCGGGCCATGGCTATCGACCGTTGCCCCCCGGACGATCACGTTTTCGCTCAGCACGGGATGAATGATCCACATGGGGGCATTGGTGAACGTCACTCCTTCAATGAGCACGTTCTGGCATTTGTAGGTTTGCAGAAAGCTGGAACGCAGTCGGTGGCCGTCGCCGTAGACGCGCTCCGTGGCGGGAACTCCTTCGTCGGCTTGCTTGCCGAGCGCGGCGACATCGGTCATTTGGTCGGGATCGCCTTTTTTCCAGCCGATGTCGGTTTCGCCTCCCCAATGGCCTTTCCAATTCCACCACTTGCCGTCGCCCGCTTGGCCGTCGAGCGTTCCCTTGCCCGTGACGGCAATGTTCTTTTGCTCAAAGGCATAAATCAGCGGCGAGTAATTCATGAGCTCCGTCCCCTCGAACCGCGTAAAGACGACGGGCAGATAATCGGCGGGGTCGTTGCTGAAGAGGATGGTTGCCCCCTCGGCCACGTGCAGGTTGACGTTGCTCTTGAGGTGAATTGGTCCTTTCACAAACCATTGGCCCTTGGGAACCGTGACCCGCCCTCCCCCGGCGGCGACGCAAGATTCGATGGCTTTGTCGATCGCGGGTTTGCAATCGGTTTGGCCATCCAATTTGGCGCCAAATTCGGTGATGGCAAAATCTTTGTCCGGAAACCGAGGCTCTTGGATTTCCACCAGGATTAACGAAAGCCGAGCCCAGCCCGAGGGTTCTTCAGCCAGAATATGCTGTTGGGTAGACATAAGTACGAGCGCAGCACCCCAAATTGTGTTCAGCATCAGACGTGTAACAGAGTTCATCAACTGCTGGTCCTCTCGGACAATTTCGGTGATCGATAAGAGCAAAGACAAGTGGGAGCATACGGCAAGGCAATAAACCGTTCTCCAACAACAGTTTATTGGTTCAAAGTTACGTCGCAACGAGTGGCGTTAGCTAGGCGACGACATTCGGTGCGATGCAATCCTTGAGGTTATTATGGAATGACAATGCAATCAGCGGGCGTTTTTTGCAAATGCGGCCTGTAAAAGCGCATCCGCTTGGTTTGCATGATCAATATTCACTGCGTTTTTAGGTTCTGGAGTTGCAACTTCCTTATCTTGAGGCCGTTTTTGGTCCCATCTAGATTGAAATTGCAGGCAGATTTCTGCGCTCGTCGAATTCTTCTCCGGAACACAGAAGGTTGATTTCATGCTGAAGTCATATGCGTTGGCGTTATGTCTTGTTTTGTTGTGTGGCATACAAATGGCTGGCGCACAGGCAATTCCCGCCTTCTCGGGCGCGGATGGCGCGGCGGCTTATGCCAGTGGTGGCCGCGGCGGGATTGTTTACCACGTGACCTCCATCAATTCTGCCATTGATGATCCCGCGCGGAACGACTTCGGCTCGTTGCGCTATGGCTTGAACAACGCGAATTTTCCCGCCGGAGTGCCCCGCACGATCGTGTTCGACGTCGGCGGCGTGTTCAGTCTGGGGCGACTCTCGCAGGAAGGTTGGGACACCAACGGCAACGGCTGGGATGCGCAGTCACGACTGACCATCGGCGGAACGAACATCACTTTCGCCGGGCAAACGGCCCCCGGTGCGGGAGTGATCTTCATGGGGGGCGGCCTCAAACCCCAGGGCAACAACAACATCATTCGCAACATTACGGTGGCTTCCGGATACGGCATGCGGAACTGGTGGCAGCCGGGCGAGGCTTTTCCCGCCCAACCTGTGGCTGGTGACACAGGGGTCGGCAATTTCCCCGACGCCACGGTGTTCGACGCCATGGATATTTCCGGCACGAATATCATGATCGATCACGTCAGCACGCTGTACGCGACCGATGAGACGATCTCGATGAACGAGGTCGCCAACAACATTACGGTCCAATACAGCAATATCTCGCAGGGCCAGAATTACCCGCAGTGGGACGCCGAGGGGGGCGGCTACACGGGTCATGCACTCGGATCGTTGCTCGAGGCGGGATCGCAGGCGAAAATCAGCTTTCATCACAACTTGTACGCCCACCAGAAGTCTCGCATGCCCCAGACTCAAGGGGGCGGCACGGGGGCTTACTATGACTTCCGCAACAACGTCTTTTACAACTGGCTGGGTACGGCTGGCAGCCGCGGCGGGACAACTTTTTGGAATTTGGCAAGCAACTTCTATCTGGCTGGCGACGGCGGCGACAATCCGGCGGGGGGCAACAGTGTCGCCATGAATCAATCGAGCGGCGGCACAGGCGTGATCGGCACCAATAGCAACATATATCGCAACGGCAATATCCTGGATAGCAACAAGGACGCCGACGCCAATGACGGTGTGGCGCTGTCGAATTCCGGCGCGGCTAATCCCCTCTGGCAGGGTGGCGTGCCAACTTATTCAGGGACCACCGATACGGCCACGGCTGCCTTCGAGCGAGTCCTCAACTACATGGGGGCCAACTGGTGGACCCGCGACAACGTGATCGATACCCCCGACGAGCGGTTGATCCAAGAAGCTCGCACGGGCACGGGCAAAATCTTGGGCTGGGCCGATGATCCTTGGAATAATGATCCCAACGAAGGGGCCGAGTGGCGAGCACTCAAAAATACCCCGACAACCACTCGCGATGTCGATTGGGATACCGAGGCCAGCGTGGGTTATGGTGTGGGTGACGGGATGCCTAGCTATTGGGAATTGGAGCATGGGCTCGATCCCAATGCCCGCGACGACACGGGGGACTTCGACAGCGACGGCTACACGAATCTCGAAGAATACCTGAACGACACCGCCGCCTGGCCCGCGCCGGGGGCGATTCTGTTCGATGCCTCGACCAACAGTCGCTATGCTCAAATCACTAACTGGGATAGCAATCCCGACCCGGCTCGCGATCTGCCCTGGCAGCCGTCGCGTTACGATACGGCGGTCATCAATGCCGGCACGGTTGTTGTCGATGCGGTCGGCCAACATGCGGGGAATCTGCTGCTGGGGACCAATCCGGGCGATAGCGCGACGCTGAACATCACGGCAGGATGGCTCAAGGTGCAGGACGCTCCGCACGGCTTAAGCGACGGCACTCTGGTGATTGGCGATAACAATGCAGCCACGGCGACCCTCAATCTTTCTGGCGGCAAGCTCACGACCAAAATGTTGCTCAAGGGGGCTGGCGGTTCGTTCAATTTCACCGGGGGTGTGTTGAGTGCCGAGGTCGTAGGTTTTGACTTGGTCAACAATGGCGGCGCCATTTCGCCCGGCAATAGCCCTGGGAAAACCTTGGTCATGGGCGATCTGACGATGAACAGCGGTGCCATCGACATCGAAATCTTCGGCAATCAAATCTCGGATTACGACGCCCTTTGGGTCGATGGCACACTCAATGCGGGTGGCAGTTTGAACGTGTTGCTCGAAGGTTATGCTCCCGTTGAGGGGGATGCTTTTGAGATTCTCAGCTTTGGGTTGGCCACGGGCGGGTTTGATCTTAATTTGCCGGCGCTTGCCGAAGGTTTGGCTTGGGATTCTTCGCAACTCCTTGTGAGTGGCACGCTGTCGGTTGTGGCTGCGATCACCGAGAACGCCGATTTCGATGGCGACGGCGACGTCGATGGCCGGGATTTTCTGATCTGGCAACGGGGTTTTGGCGCTACCGGCCAGGAAAACAATTCCTTGGGCGATGCCAACGGCGATGGCACGGTGAACGCCGCCGATCTCGAAATTTGGCAGGGCCAATATGGCAACGTTCCTGAGGAATTGAGTTCGCTCTCCGTTCCGGAACCGGGTACGTTGGTGCTGGGTCTGGGGTTGTTGACGCTGTTAGCCCTGCGGCGATCCGGTCAGGGTATTGTGGTCTGATCTTGTGAGTGCCCCCTTCCGTTGTGGTTTGCCTGGATTCTACTGCGACTTTTTTTGTGGGCAGCTCCTTTGGTTCCAGGCCGCTAAGCCGCGAGCGGCAAGTTGATCATCTTGTTCAACTTGATCACGAAAACGTTTGATCAAGTTGGTGGAACTGGGACCATTTACCATCCCAACTCCCCCACTCATGTGGGAGGCTCGCCGAATATATCACATCTGCGCGGCCATTTCAGTCGCTATATTTGGCCACTGTCGCCCTGCCAAAAGAAGTGTAGTATGGCTGCCTCGGTCGTGGAGCGATTCCTAGAAAAGCTACCAGGGGTCCTATGCTACGAAGCGTGGTGAAGCACTCGTTTGCGACGCGCTGCGCCGGGCGGTAACCCGAACATTTGTCTGCGGCTTAAATCGTGCGCAATAAAAAACGCCCAGGGATGGCAATCCCTGGGCGTTGAGTTCCTTTAATGAATGTCGATCAGTTCAGATCGCCGTCGGCACGACCACCGATGCCATCCCAAACGAGAGGTTCAACGTCAAAGCCATACCCATGCACGGAACCATCGCACATAACAACATTCACGCCAGCGGGATGTGCACTTCCCATGCTTTCTGGGAAGCTTGCACCCGCATCTTTCGGATCGCGATTCAAGGCTGTATCCGGCATGGGTAGAGCACCTTGAGGCTCACCTGAATTGCTATAGCTGCCACTAATTGCCCGCACAGTATCCCAGTCGTAGCCTTGATACATTGAACCATTGTCGGCTGGATTGTCAGCTGGTTGCGCGGGAGGAGTCCGGTTGGTTGCGATCTCATAAAAATAGTTGCTTACCCACTTTTCGCCACCCGCTGCCGTTTTGGAAGCACCATCTGTGATTTGACCGAGTCGGGCTCCGGCACGGTCGGCGACTATGCCACTCCAGCTAGAGGCCAACCAGTTCTCGCCATTGACCCAGTCACAATTGGGATAGCGGTCTCGGCAATCTGTAAAACTTGGGACAAGTGGTGCCGGTTTCCCGCTGCTTTGGGTCACGCTGTGGCCACCATTGGCGGCGTAATCACTTTTGGCGGCGAACTCTGAAGGATTCGCGTTGAAAATCACGGTTTCATAATTCGGATAGAGCTGTGAAGGCCGACGGCTCGGGCAGTTAAAGATGGGAATTAATACTGTGGCTTGCTCTTGCAGGGCCGTACGTAGAGCTGGACCGGTCAGTCCACCACCGCCAATTTTTTTGACGTTTTGATTTTCGAGATAGTCAGAAACTTGATAGATCCAACCCCCTGGCTGGCGCGGTCCGTTCCCAAAGTCAGGATTCCCCATCCAGTGGAAGCTCCAGCCACCACATGGAAATGTCTTGTTTGAGCTTTCGTAGTTGAGCATGCCGAGGCCAATCTGACGAAGATTGTTCTTGCACTGACCATTGCGGGCCGCTTCGCGGGCAGCTTGGATCGCGGGGAGCAACAGGGCCACGAGGACGCCGATGATGGCGATCACTACCAAGAGTTCCACCAAGGTGAAGCCAAGGCGTGTACGGAGCGACTGTGAACGCATTGCGTAGGTATTGTTCATGCCACTGATCTCCCAGATGAGACAGGCCCAACAAAAAAGTGAATAGACGATAAGCTGAAGTTCAGACGAGGTTCAGCAGGCTTCTTGACGAAAGCCCACCGATACCGGAATCTTATCCACCTGAGCCGTTGAAAAGAGGCACCCCCCCCGAAATCGGTGACTCCCTTTTCCTTGGTCGGTCAAGGCGGTCATTCTGCGATTCACGAGTGAATCTGTGCCCTCCCAAATCTCTTGGCGATAATTCATAAGATACGCTGCTTTTTCCTTGCATTGCAGGGGCTGTTCTTGCAATAATAGGGCGAAAAGACGCACCTTCTTTTTGCCTTATCAAAAGCTTATCTGTGAACAGGGAACAAACCATGGAACGAGTCCTTGAAATCGCGCTCGCGTATCCGCGCTTTCCTCATCGTGAATCGTTTTTTGAAGGGGTCTTGAAGTACGCGAAGGATACGAATCGTAACTGGTCGTATATCACCGGCCTGGAAGCTTTGTCGATGTCGGTGCTCGACCTCGTGGGTTGGCCCGGCGATGGCATTCTCGCCGCGATTTGTACGGAAGAAGAAGCGGCCTGTGCCGCGGCGATGCCGATTCCCGTGGTCAATATTTCCTGTGCTTTAGAGACCACGCCCGTGCCCCGTTGTGCAGCCGACTTCGTGGCGATGGGACGAATCGCGGCGTCGCATTTGTTGGATAAAGGCTTTCAGTCGTTCGCCTATTATGGCTTGAGCGATGTGGGTTATTCCAATCAGCGCCGCAAGGGGTTCGAAGATCGGCTCGAAGAAGCCGGTTTCAAGCCTTCGAGCTACTTGTGCAAACCGACCTTCCGCCTGGGGGGGAGTGAATGGCTACAGCAAAATAGGGAACTGGCCGAGTGGATTTTAAGCCTGCAGCGGCCGATTGGCTTGTTTGCCGTGTCGGATTACCGTGCCCGACAAGTGCTCGATGCCTGTCGGCTGGTGGGACTCAAAATTCCCGAGGAAGTGGCGATCGTTGGGGTGGATAATGAACGCATTATTTGCGATCACGTTCATCCGACGCTCACAAGCATTGCCCGCAATAACCAACTGGAAGGCTATCGTGCGGCGGAACTTTTGGACCGGATGATCCAAGGGGAACAAGTCCCACTGGAGACGGAGCCAGTCTCGCCCTTGGAAATCGTGGAACGCGATTCGACCGCCACGTTTGCCGTGTCCGATCCGCGTCTGCGCGACGCACTGAACTATCTGCACATGCATATTGAAGATCCGCTGTCGATTGACGAAGTCACGCGGCACGCGGGTGTCTCGCGGCGATGGCTGGAGTATGCGTTTCGCGATGCTTTGGGCGAAACGCCTTATCAATATTTGCGTCGGCAGCGGCTGGCGCATGCGCGGCGTTTGCTTGCCAGCGACCCGAGCGCTAAGATCTACAATATTGCCCAGCGAAGTGGCTTCACTTCGGCGAAGCAATTGACGATCGCTTTTCATCAAGACTTCGGCATGAGCCCCCGCGAATATCGGCGAGCGGCTCAGTCATAGAGAGGCTTTTTGTGTCCATTTTCTTCCTGAGAAACGCAAATTTCGCGAGGAATCGTGCAATGCGTTTTTAGGGAAGAATTATGCGGCAAGAGCTTGTTTACAGCAATGCAGTGTCAATTAGATTGAATTCAGACGGCTGGAGCTATTGGGCTGTCTGTAACGAAGACTGACGTTCAAGTGGCGGATACCTTGGGCTCAGTTGCTTGTCTCGAACCACGTGGGCAGGACGTGGTTAACGGTACGGGGAGGTATCGCCACGTTCTTTTCCGTTGACTATCTCAATCACTTTTCAGATGGGTTTCGTAGCCCGTCGTGTCTACCAATGGGAGTTTGACTAATGAAGAAACAACTGCGATTGACTCTATTGCTGGCCTGCGGGCTGGCTGTCTCGCTAACGCAGGCCGCCTCGGCACGCGTGATCAGCACTTTTGATCCAGGCGGAGCTGACTCCGAAGTTCGCGAAGCCGCACCGACCACTGCACGCGGCGCGATGACTGAATTGGGCATGCGTTCGGCCAGCTCTCACAATGGCCACGTCTATATGAAATTTGGTGTGCAAGGAGTGAATGCCGCCAATCTGAATCACCCCATCACTGTCCGCACGACTTGGGCACTGACAAACTTGAACAATGCCCGTATTGAAGATGAAGTCGACCAAGTCAACGCCACGTTTGCTGATAACCCAAACGTTAAGTTCGACTACTATGTGTTAAACCCAAACAATGCCAAGGCGGATTGGAATGAAGCCACGATGGTCTACGGCACAACGCCGGTGAGCTGGGCTCCTGGTTTGACGTTCGATGGTAACTTCTCCACGAAAGACATTATTGTCAATGCTGCGAACTTCACCTACTTGGGTGAAAATGAACTTCGCAGCTTGAATCGCAAAGACATCGCTGGCGTGATCACGCCAGTCGAAAACCGCATTCCTGTTGGCGAGAGCTTCGATCTCACTTTCCCCGTGGGAAGCCCGCTGCACACCGCAATTGCCGCTGCTCAAGCGACCGGTCACAAGACCGTGACCGTGATGTCGACGTTGCAACACGTCTTTGATACGGCTGGTATTTCCCCTGACTGGATCAACCACAACTACGTTTTCAATCCTAAGGAACGTAATCCGTTGACGACCGACACCGGTTACGACAACGACAGCACGGACGCGATTCCTTCGGGTCCTGGTCCAAACAGTGCTGCCGCCAATACGGCTGCCAACCCGTTTGCTCCGCAATTGTTGTTCGTGCCCGAGCCAAGCAGCATTGTGTTGCTGGGCTTGTGCGGACTGTCTTTGTTGGGACGTCGTCGGGTTTAGTTTTCACGATGATCGAAGCTCGCGGAACTTTCCGCGGGCTTCGATCAATTTACTAGCACACGGAACAAGAGTTTATCAAATCACTTTTCACGCGAAGAACGACGGAAGTCACGTTCCTTGCCCCCGGTTTTCTGATCGCGACTTCAATGTCAAGCCGAGTCGAGTGGGCGATGATTCACTCGGTTTGCCGAAATAGTTGAGCACGGAACGCGCTCGACGAACGGCTATTCACAGACTAATCGATTATCTGCTTCAGCATTAAGGACAATATCCATGCGAAAAATCACACGCTCCTTGGCAGCCATGGCGCTGGCGGCATCGAGTTTAGCAGCCTATGCGGAAACCGATGTTGAGACCATCAATTGGGGTGGCACGACTGGTCCTCGGAATTGGCATGAAACGGGCAATTGGACGGGCGGCGTGATTCCGAACGATTCGTTAAAACGAGCAAATCTGTCAGTGAATCTGGGGTCGAATTTGACGTTGGACCTGGGGGCCACAGACACAACAGTGGCAGGATTGGAAATCGGTGGTACTTCCGCCGCCGTGACCACGGCCATCAATGGCACGGGCCGCCTGATTTTCCGCAATGATGATACATTCGTACTCTCGACAACGGCCAACGCCGACTTCGACAATAGCACGACAGTGGCCGGTCGAGACTTTTTGATTTGGCAGCGCAATGTTGGTGCGACGAGCCAAGTGAACAACGGCAACGGCGACGCCAATGCCGATGGCACGGTCAATGATTTGGACCTAGCAGTTTGGCAAGAGCAATACGGTTTGGGGACAGGCCTGTTCAACATTGGCACGCCTAATGTTGCTTCGAATGGCGTTGTTGGCTCGGTCAATACGATCAATGCTCCGATTCACATCATGAACGAGCAGTTGGAATTTGGCGGTAGCAACAATCTGACGCTCAATGGCAATATTACTTATGAAGGTGATCCGGAAGCTGCGGGTGCGAGCAGTGCTTCGTTCCGTGCCATCAATCCTGGCTTCACTTTGACGGTGAATGGAAATATCACAGTTGCCAATTCCGACGCTCTCGATGGTGTCGATTTTCGGATTAATAACAATGTCAAAGCTCAAGGCACCGTGGTTATCAATGGCGTAATCCAAGGGGCAGGCGACTTGCAATTGGGAGCGCTCGATAATGGCTCGCTTTTGCCTCTGGGCAGCATTCGCCTCAATAACGCTAATACTTACTTAGGCAGTATTCGAGCCGGGCGAGGTAACTTGATCCTGGCGCATAATGATGCGCTCGGCAAAGCCAGCGAGACGCTCAATGATAATGGCACGCCGGAAAATCCCGCCGACGACTATTATCCTCAAGCGAATTACCGGCAAGATGGCCCGGTCAACTTCGGCTTCAACATGATTTCGACGGATGATACTCGCGTGATTTCAAATGACATCACGATGGCCCAATGGCAAACCATAAAGGGCGATCACTCTCTGGAGTTGAGCGGTCATATTACTCAGACCAACAACCGCGGCATCATCAATATGTTGCCAGCTGGCAAGACGCTCAAACTCAGTGGTGATATCGATATCTGGGAAGACGACGAAGTGCTCGAACGACGGTTTGTCGTGGACGGCACGGGTAAGACTTTGATTACCGGTACGATTAGCGACAATGAAATTGGCGCAACGGGTCAAGATCGTCGAATTCAGAAAACTGGTACGGGCGTGTTAGTCATCGACGTGGCACCTGGTGCGAACAATCACAGTGGACCTGAAATCGTAACGATGGGAAATCTGCATTACGCCAACAACGGTTCGCTCAATGTCAATACAACGGTCGCCACAGGTTACTCAGCGAATATTCGTGCGACTGGTGGTGCCGTCGGCGTGGACGTTCATCCGGCAGGTCAAAATATCACGACTAATACGACCTTCATTGGCAAGATTGATCACACGAGCACAGGTGGTTTGATGTTGGCTTCAACGGATGCAGCCGTGAATATCAATCTCAGCTCGGCGGCGCTAAACAATGTTGAAAACATGAGTATTGCCGCGCCTGAAACTGGTTTGACTTATACTGGCACGCTAACTCCCAATGCGAACCAATATCGCCTAGGCGGTGGCACGGGGACATTGACCTTGCCGAATGCTCAACTCAGCGGCGCGGCGCGTTCGTTGTCGGTTCGTAACGGTGGCACGGTACGGCTGTTGGGAAACAACAGCTACGGTGGCGCCACGGTTATCGAGAGCAAATACACGCAGAGCAATCAAGAGCGCGCGGCGGCAGATTCTGCGACGGGCGCTCCTGAAATCTTTATTGATCGATTGGTAGCCCCCACCTTGGAAGTGAACACATTGGCCAACGGTGGTGCGAACAGCAGCATTGGCAATTCTTCGAATGCCGCTGCCAATCTATTGATTCAAGGTTCGACCTTGAAGTACGTCGGCACGGGGCATTCGACCGACCGTTTGTTCACCATCGGCACTGCCGGGGCCACTTTGAATGCCTCGGGAACTGGAGCCGTGAACTTCACCAACACGGGCTCGGCAGTAAGTGCCGATGCGGCGGATATCACGGGCACACTCGACGACTTTACGCTCAGCCCTAACGTGATCGCCAACGTGTCGAATTCCCGAGATGTGATCATCGGCATGACCATCGCCGACCCAGATCCAGCGAATATAATGACGGACTTTACTCAAGCACCATGTGCGGGCGATGGTTCGAATTGTATTCCCGCAACGGATACCCAGACTCCACCTCAACCCACGGTCGTGACTGGCGTGAGCAATGATGGTAAACAGGTTGGGATTAGCGCGAATTATGGGTTTATCTACAAGGAGAATACTCGGCTTGTGTTGGGAACCGTGGCTCGGACGCTAACTCTGAGCGGCACGAATGCCCAGGCCAATATTCTCAGCCCTGTGATTACCAACTCAGCCAAGGGTGGTGTTGTAAACATCACCAAGAATGGCACTGGCACCTGGTTGTTGGAAAGCGTGAATACAACAACTGGCGTGACGACCGTTGACGCGGGTACGCTCGGCGGTAACGGTGGCGTTGGCGGAAACTTGGTTGTGAATACCAGCGGCACGTTTGCTCCCGGCGGTTTGAATACTGTGGGTGACTTCAGCGTAGCGGGCAGCTTTACGCTCAACACGGGTGGTATCCTCGGTGTGCAGTTGGCTGGCACGTTGCCGGCTCAGATTGATTTGCTGAGTGTGACCGGTGCAGCCACGCTGAGTGGTGCGTTGAACGTTTCGCTGTTGTCCTTCTCCCCTGCTTTGAACAGCACGTACACTGTGCTGACCGCAGCGGGTGGCATTACTGATAACGGCTTGACCTTAACCGGTGCGGCCGGTTTCCAAAAGCAGATCGTGGGAAATAGCCTCGTGCTCAAGTATGTGGGCGGTGCCCTCAGTGCTTTGGCTTCGGTGCCCGAACCAAGCAGCATGGTGCTGATCAGTCTGGCCATGATGTGCTTGGGATCACGCCGACAAGCAAGGTCGTAGCCCAACTCGGGTGCGTGATTCACCTTTAAATGCTTGATCTTTTACTGAGCAACCCAACGACCAACAAGTCGTTGGGTTGCTTTTTTATGCGCAGCAACAGATGCAAAACTTGGCGGCGAGTTGTTGAATTTGCCTGATTGATTCAAAGCGCAGGTGTTATCACAGGCTGCGGATTTGGGATGATTAGCTGCAAAATTGCGGTGCCGTGAGACGTGTACAGTCGATTGACACACTCCGACTAGGCCAAAGATAATGGACGGTTTCAGCAGGTCTCGCTGAACCCAATCAAAGTTTAAGAATTCCACTATGAGCGCTGCTTCGACCGATCAATTCCGCCATGTTACTTTCCTTTGGGATGATGCCACTGCCGATAAGCTCAGCCCCGCGGAGCGATTAGTTTATCGTTCTAACTGTTTGGGCGCGGATCAGCGGATTACTAACACGGGTGGTGGAAATACTTCTTCGAAGCTCGCGGAAGCTGATCCGCTCTCAGGTGATGATGTCGATGTGCTGTGGGTGAAGGGTTCCGGCGGGGATTTACGGACGAGCAAACTGGAGAATTTTGCATCGCTCTATATGGACAAGCTCATCGGCTTACAGCAAGTCTACGGCAGCCAGGCCGAACGCGGGCCCAAGACGCCGGCGGAAGACGCGATGGTTGGTTACTTTCCGCACTGCACCTTCGCGCTCAACCCACGGGCGAGTTCGATCGATACGCCCCTGCATGGGTTTTTGCCTGCGCGGCATGTTGACCACATGCACCCCAATTCGGTGATCGCGATCGCGGCCAGCCGTGCGAGCAAACGACTCACCGAGGAAATCTTTGGCGGTGAAGTCGGTTGGGTGCCTTGGTTGCGGCCGGGATTTGAGTTGGGCCTATTGATGCAGCGTGAAGTCGAGGCCAATCCCGAGCTGAAAGGCTTGGTGATGAGCCAGCATGGGATGATCAACTGGGCAGACGACGACAAAGAGTGCTATGAACTGACACTGTCATTGATCGACAAGGCTGCCGAATATATTGAATCCAAAGACAAGGGCGCCCAAACCTTTGGCGGGCGGAAGTATCAACCGTTGGACACAACGGCGCGGGATGCCTTGCTCGTGGAATTGTTGCCGTGGCTGAGGGGGCAGATTTCGCAACAGGCTCGCTTCATTGGAACGGTGCAAACCGATGAAACGATTCAGCGGTTTGTGAACTCGCACGATGCCGCGCGGCTCGCGGAGTTGGGAACGAGCTGCCCCGACCATTTTCTACGAACAAAGATCAAACCGCTCTATGTGGATTGGAATCCGCAACAAGAAGACATCAAGGCACTGCGTGAAAAGTTGTCGTCGGGGCTCACCAAGTATCGCGACGACTATCGCGATTACTACGAACGCTGCAAGCACGCGAATTCTCCCGCGATGCGAGATCCCAATCCGACTGTGATCTTGATTCCCGGAGTGGGGATGATCGCCTGGGGCAAGAATAAAAGTGAATCTCGCGTGACGGCGGAGTTTTACAACTGTGCGGTCGAAGTGATGCGTGGTGCGGAGGCGATTGACGAATACATCGCCCTGCCCCAGCAAGAAGCCTTCGATATCGAGTATTGGCTGTTGGAAGAAGCGAAACTCAAGCGGATGCCGGCGGAAAAAGAACTCGCTCGGAGCATTGTCGTCGTGGTTGGCGCTGGCTCGGGGATCGGCAAGGTGATTGCCCATCGCGTGGCGAGCGAAGGGGCTCACGTGGTGTGTGCCGACTTGAATCGCGAAGCGGCCGAGGCGACGGCCCAAGAACTCATCAAGAAATACGGCCAAGGCATCGGCGTGGCCGGCAGCGGTATCTCGGGTTGTGGCCCTGCGATTGGCGCGGCTGTCGATATAACCAAGCGGGAATCGATCAACGAATTGCTCGCACAAACGATTTTAGCCTATGGCGGGATCGACAATTTGGTGGTGACCGCCGGTGTGTTCCTGCCGCCCAGCCGAGATGGTCGTGTTTCGGACGATGCTTGGAAGCTCACGTTTGAAGTCAATGTTCGCGGCAGTTACAACATTGCCGATGAAGCGAACAAGGTGTTCGTCGCGCAAGGTTTGCCGGGTTCGATCGTGATGACCACGAGCGTCAACGGCATGGTCGCCAAGAAGGGCTCGCTCGCCTACGACACTTCCAAGGCGGCGGCGAATCACTTGGTTCGAGAGCTCGCCATCGAACTCGCTCCCCTGGTGCGTGTGAATGCGATTGCCCCCGCCACGGTGGTCGAAGGCTCGACGATGTTTCCCCGCGACCGCGTGATTGCCTCGTTGACTAAATACAACATCGCGTTTGCCGAGGACGAGTCGGACGACGAACTCCGCAGCAAGCTCGCGAATTTTTATGCTCAGCGGACTTTGACCAAGCAGCCGATCACGCCGGCCGATCAAGCCGAGGCGGCGTATTTTCTTCTCTCCAGCAAATCGAGCAAGACAACCGGCCAGATCATTTGTGTCGACGGCGGTTTGCACGAAGCTTTTCAGCGTTAGAAACCCAATCGCATGACGACAGCCGCTCACTTAGCGATCGATCTTGGTGCCAGTTCGGGGCGTGCGATTGTCGGCACGCTCGCGGGTGAGCCGTCGCATTTGAAATTGGCTGAAGTGCATCGCTTCGAGCATCATGCCTGCCCCACCCCCGCGGGACCGGTGTGGGATTTGACCGGGATTTGGCAGAACATTCTGACAGGCCTGCGAACCGCGGCTAGTTGGTGTGCGGCGAATCAGGCCGAGTTGCAGAGCGTGGGGGTTGATACGTGGGGCGTCGATTGGGCGCTGGTGGGTAAGTCGGGCGAATTGCTCGCGCTGCCCCACTGTTATCGCGATCCGCAAAACGACGGAGCTTGCAAACGGGTACTCGAAAAGCTGGGGGGCTTCGACAAGTTGTATGCTCGCACGGGCATTCAATTGATGTCGCTCAACACATTGTTCCAAGTTGCGGCGCGATTCGAGCGCGAACCGCGTTTGTTTGATGCCGCCGAGCGACTTCTGTTCTTGCCCGACCTGTTCCATTTTTGGCTGTCAGGCGAGTTGAGCACCGAGCGGACGATTGCCTCGACCAGCAGCATGCTCGACGTGAGAACCGGGGATTGGGATCGTGAGCTTTTAGAAAAGCTCGGGCTCCCAACGCACATGCTGGGACCCATCGTCGAGCCCGGCACCGACATTGGCTCGATCCGCGCCGAAGTTGCTGCCGCCACGGGCGTGCCCAAATCATTGCGAGTGATTTTGCCACCTTCGCACGATACGGCCTCGGCCGTGGCTGCGGTCCCGGCGAGCGGTGAGCGCTCCTGGGCGTATTTGTCGAGCGGAACGTGGTCGCTCTTGGGGGCGGAAATCAACGACCCAATTGCCACCGACGCCGCGCGACAAGTGCCGTTCACAAACGAACGGGGCATCAACGGCACGGTCCGATTCTTAAAGAACATCGCGGGGCTGTGGTTGCTGCAAGAACTTCGTCGCGAATGGGAGTTGCAAGGCGAACGGCGTGATTATGCCGAGCTAGTGATCGAAGCCGAGCAAGCTGAGCCGCACCGCACTCTGATTGATCCCAACCACGCCGAGTTTGCCAGCCCCGGCAATATGGCCGAGAAGATCTGCCGTTATGCTCAGAGTGCTGGCCAGCCTGTGCCCGAAACGAAGGGTCAACTCATTCGCTGTTGCTTGGAAAGCCTTGCCCACTGTTATCGTGAGACGACCGATCAACTCGAGAAAATATTAGGCCGGCGGATCGACGTTTTGCATCTGGTGGGCGGCGGAACCAAAAATCAATTGCTCAATCGCATGACGGCCGAGGCCTTGGAGCGGCCGGTGATTTGTGGCCCCGTGGAAGCGACGGCGATTGGCAATTTGCTCGTGCAAGCGATGGGGAGTGGCGAGATTGCCAATCCCGCCGAGTTACGGGCCGTTGTTGCCAGATCGTTTGAATGCGAAGAAATTAACACGCTGCAGGCAACAAGCTAAACACAAGCTAAACAGTTTGCCGCGGCTCAAGACTTTTCCCGGAAAGATTCTCATGTCGAAAATCGAGAAAGCCTACGAAATCGCCAAGGACCAATATGCGGAAATCGGTGTCGACACCGAAAAGGCTATGGAGCGATTGGCGACGATTCCCATCTCTTTGCTGTGAACGCGGCAAGTTCGGGATGCAACATCCAGTGGGGACGACGTCGGCGGTTTTGAAAACAGTGGTGAAGACCTGGGGGGCGGTTTGGCAGTGACGGGGGCTTATCCCGGCAAGGCACGCACGGCCGATGAGCTGCGCGGCGATCTCGATCAGGCATTGTCCTTGATTCCGGGGAAGCATCGGTTGAACCTACACGCCTGCTATGCCGAGACGGGTGGCAAGAAAGTCGACCGCGACGCGCTCGAACCACAACATTTTCAGCGATGGATCGAGTGGGCCCAAGAAAATCGTCTGGGGATGGATTTTAATCCGACCTATTTTGCCCATTCGCTCGCTGGGGATGGCTTCACGTTGTCGCATCCCGACAAAAAAGTGCGGCAATTTTGGATCGACCACGGCATCGCCTGCCGCAAGATCGGCGCGGCGATTGGCCAGGCTCTCGGCAAGACTTGCATCACGAACGTCTGGATTCCCGACGGGTACAAGGATTTGCCAATCGACCGCAAAGCCCCCCGCGAGCGGTTAGCGGCGTCGCTCGATGCCGTTTTCGCCGAGCCGATTGACCGAAATCACAATCTCGACGCGGTCGAATCGAAGTTGTTCGGCATTGGTTCGGAAAGCTACGTCGTTGGTTCGCACGAGTTTTATTTGGGCTACGCGATCAGGAATAACAAGGTGCTCTGCCTCGACGCGGGCCATTTTCATCCGACCGAAGTGATTTCCGAGAAACTATCCGCCGTTTTGTGCCATTTGGATGAGGTGCTTCTGCACGTCAGCCGGGGTGTGCGGTGGGATAGCGACCACGTGGTGATCTTGAGCGACGAGCTGTTTGCGGTCGCCCAGGAGATCGTTCGCGGCGATTATCTCCGGCGGGTCCACATCGGGCTCGACTTTTTCGACGCGAGCATCAACCGCATTGCGGCATGGGTGATCGGCACGCGGGCGATGATCAAGGCCCTGCTGGCCGCCCTATTGGAACCGATTGACCGTTTACGAGATATCGAACTCTCTGGCGACTTTACCAGTCGATTGGCTATGCTGGAGGAACAGAAGACCAAGCCCTTGGGAGCGGTTTGGGATTATTATTGCCAGCGGTCGGAAGTGCCGGTCGGTCCTCAGTGGCTGGCCAAGGTGAAACAGTACGAAGCCGACGTGCTGGCCAAGCGTTAAATTGCCGCCGCGTAATCGATTAAGAAATTTCGCCGATGCGAGTTGGTCTGTTCATTCCGTGTTATATCGACCAATTCTATCCGCAGGTCGGCATGGCGAGTGTCCGGGTGCTCGAACACTTTGGCATGACCGTCGTTTTTCCCACGCAGCAAACCTGTTGTGGGCAACCGATGGCCAACGTGGGGCTCGCTGACGAAGCCCGACCGCTCGCCGAGCGGTTTGTCGAATTGTTCGCCCCGTATGATTTCGTCGTCGGGCCGTCAGGAAGTTGCATTTCGATGGTTCGCAATCATTACGCCGATCTGTTGGGCGACAACTCTTGCTATGTCGATTTGCAGCAGAAGACTTATGAGCTGTGCGAGTTTCTAGTCGATGTCCTAAAGATCGATGAAATCCCGGGGCGGTTTCCTTATCGCGTGGGGATTCATCAAGGCTGCCACGGTTTAAGAGAGTTGCGGCTGGGAAGCTGCAGCGAAGTTGTGGGGCAGCCGTTCAACAAAATGCGGTCGCTGCTTGAACCGCTCAAGGGGAT